>VGAV01000230.1 GCA_016870695.1 Actinomycetota bacterium
GCGCGTGCGGATCTCCTTGGTGACCTTCTTCAGGCGCTCCTCGAAGTCGCCGCGGTAGCGGGAACCGGCGATGAGCGAGCCGAGGTCGAGCGAGTAGACCTGCTTGTCCTTGAGCGTCTCGGGCACATCGCCCTTGACGATGGCCTGGGCGAGGCCTTCGACGACCGCCGTCTTTCCGACACCGGGCTCGCCGATGAGGACGGGGTTGTTCTTCGAGCGGCGCGACAGGATCTGCATCACGCGCTCGATCTCCTTCTCGCGCCCGATGACGGGATCGAGCTTGTTGTCGCGCGCGGCCTGCGTGAGGTTGCGGCCGAACTGGTCGAGCACGGCCGACCCGCCCTGCGCACCCTGCGAGGTCTGCTCGCCGGCACCGGAGGCGACGCCCGCGGGCTCCTTGCCCTGGTAGCCCGAGAGCAGCTGGATGACCTGCTGACGCACCTTGTTCAGGTCGGCGCCGAGCTTGACGAGCACCTGGGCGGCGACGCCCTCGCCCTCACGGATGAGGCCGAGCAGGATGTGCTCGGTGCCGATGTAGTTGTGACCGAGCTGCAGCGCTTCGCGCAGCGACAACTCGAGGACCTTCTTCGCACGGGGCGTGAAGGGGATGTGGCCGGTCGGCTGCTGCTGCCCCTGGCCGATGATGTCCTGCACCTGCTCGCGCACGGCGTCGAGCGAGATGCCGAGCGACTCCAGCGCCTTGGCAGCTACACCCTCGCCCTCGTGGATGAGGCCCAGGAGGATGTGCTCGGTGCCGATGTAGTTGTGGTTCAGCATCTTCGCCTCTTCTTGGGCGAGCACCACGACACGACGGGCACGATCGGTGAATCTCTCGAACATCCTCAGTCCCTCCAAAAATGGGCTGACAGGCACGCCTCCGCGCGCCGTACATCGAGAGTAACCAGCGCCCGGATGCCAAGGCCCCGTGTTCGCCGTGGGCATACCGCGGGTCCGCCGGGGCTTGCCGCGCCTATCGATCCTCGATATGTTATCGACCACCGATAATAACGTCCATCGATAAGGAGCAGTCATGGCCTCCCCCCGCCCGACCGCACGCACTCTCTCACGGAGCGACACCCTGGGCTTCGTCCTCTTCGTCATCGGCGGCGTCGCGATCGCGGCGGCGGTCATCGTCCAGACCGTCTTATCGCTCGGCCCCGCCCTGCGCAACGATGGCGTCCGCCTGCACGCCCCCTTCGTGGAAACCGTCGTGGACGCCCCGATCGGGCCGTCCGGCGCCCGGGTGCCGGTCCAGCTGGACGCCGCCGTGCTCTTCGCCCCCGAGCTGCAGCCCCCGGCGCAGGCTGCCCTTGTCCTCTCCCACCTGCTTTTCGCCGCGGTGGTCCTGACCGTCGTCGCGCTCCTGCTCGCGCTGTGCTTCGGCATCCTGCGCGGCCGCATCTTCCGTCGTCGTCACACGGGATACGTGGTGACCGCGGGCATCGTCGCGATCATCGGGATGTACGGGGTCCCGTTCCTCCAGAACATGGCCGTCAACGGGGCGCTCGCCCGCATCTCCGACTACACGTTCGATCGGGCGGTCGTGGGCACGGTAGACGTCCTGCCGATCTTCGCCGTGGCCTTCCTCGCCGCCCTGGCCGGCACGGTCTTCGCTGTCGGCGACCGGCTGCAGCGCGACACCGAGGGCCTCGTATGACACCGGCCCTGGAGGAGGAGGGGCCGAGCGGCATCCATTGTCGACTCGACGAACTGCTCGTCGAACGCGGGATGACCCTCACCCGGCTGAGCGAGATCGTCGGCGTGAGCATCGTCAACCTGTCCGTGCTCAAGAACGACCGCGCACGGGCGATCCGGTACTCGACGCTCGCTGCCATCTGCCGGGCCTTGGAGTGCGAGCCCGGCGACCTCCTCGTCGTCGCGCGGTGAGCCCGGTCAGCGGACGCCGAGCACCGGCACGGGGCCGTCGGCGGCGACGTTCCCGCCCGACAGGGTGAGGCTCACCTCGCCGGCGCCGGCGACGCCGCCCACCTCGGCCAGGGTGACCCGCGGGGCGATGTCCATGGTGCAGACCTGGTCGGCCGGCGGCGCGGCGAAGGTCAGGGCGATGGACTCCCCCTCCGCGGCGACGGTCTCCACCGCGGGACGGCAGCTCGAGCTGCCCCACGTCAGGACCGCGACGTGGGTGCTGTCGACCCACCCGGCGCTGGGGGCGAACTCGGCCACGGTCTCGGGCGCGGCGGGCAGTCCGGCGAGGATCGCCTGCCCGGTCACGGCGCCCTCGACGGCGATCTCGAGCCCCTGCGTCGGGTCGACGCCGGCCGGGAGCATGACGGCGGTCGCCCGCGGGGCCATGTCGCGCGTGCACGCGGTGTCGGCGTTGTCCGCCAACGTCACCGTGAGCACCCGTCCCTCGAGGGTGGGCTCGCTCGCCGCCGTCGGCACGCAGGACGAGCTCCCGTACGTGACGAGCGCGACCATGCGGCCCCCGTCGAGCCATCCGGCCGTGATGTCCGACGCGGGCGCCGAGGAGGCGGCATCCGGAGTCTCAGGGGACGTCGCGGCACCGGACGCGCAGCCGGTCAGCGCACCCGCGGCCAGCAGACCCGCACCGAGCAGACCGAGGAGCGTGTATCGACGGGACATGGGGGGACCTCCAGGGGACGACGGGCTTCCATCCTGGCGAAGAATCCTGGATGCCACCGGCGAGCGGCAGCGTTACTGGAGGGCGGAGGTCAGGCGGGCGAGGTTGTCGAGGATCGTGGAGCGCAGCGGCTGGCGGCGCCACTCCTCGATGGTGAGCTCACGGCTCAGGCCGCGGTACATGTCCTCGACCGCGCGCATGTCGCGGACGAACTCCTCGCCGCGCACAAGCATCGACACCTCGAGGTTGAGACCGAAGGAGCGCATGTCCATGTTGCTGGAGCCGATGACCGCGACCTCGTCGTCGATCGTGAGGCTCTTGGAGTGGAGGATGAACGGCTTGCGGTACATCCAGATGACGACGCCCGCGTTCAACAACGCCTCGTAGTAGCTGCGCTGGGCGTGGTAGACCATCGCCTGGTCGCCCTCCTCGGAGACGAAGAGCTCGACGTGGACGCCGCGCTGACACGCCGTGGTGATGGCCAGGAGCAGCGCCTCGTCCGGGACGAAGTACGGGCTGACGATGATGATGCGCTCGCGGGCGGCGAAGAGCAGGCCGAGGAACAGCTTGAGGTTGTTCTGGAAGTCGAAGCCCGGACCGGACGGAACGATCTGGCAGTCGAGGTCGCCCGGACCGGAGCTCACGTTGAACAGGTCGATCTCGTCGCTCAGCGTCTCGTCCGTCTCGCTGTACCAGTCGCTGAGGAAGACCGCGTTGATGCTCGCGACGACGGGCCCCTCGACCCGCACCATCATGTCGACCCAGTGCAGACCGCGGCGGATGTTGCGGCGCAGGTTATAGGACGAGTCCGTGACGTTCTGGGAGCCCATGAACGCGACGTCCCCGTCGATCACGAGGAGCTTGCGGTGGTTGCGGAGGTCCGGGCGCTGCCACCGCCCGCGCAGCGGCTGCACGGGGAGGAGGAGGTGCCAGTGCGCCCCCATCGCGTCGAGGCGGCGGAGGGTCTGCTTGTAGAACGGCTTGCCGCGATTGGCCCAGTGGTCCAGCAGCACGCGGACGACCACGCCTCGGGCGGCGGCCTCCTCCAGCGCGCGGAAGAAGTTGTCGGTCGAGTCGTCGGTCTGCAGGATGTAGAACTCGACGTGCACGTAGCGTTCCGCCTGGCGGATGGCGTCCGCCATGGCATCCAGGCTCTCCTGGTAGTCCGCGATGAGCGTGGCGGCGTTGTCGCCCGCGATCGGCATGGCCCCGAGGTTGCGGTTCAGCCGGACGAGGGCCCTGAACCAGTCGGGGGCGTGCGGGCGCAACGTCCCGAAGTCGAGCGAGGCGCTGGTGTCGTGGATGTAGTGGTTGATCGCGGTCTGCTTGCGCCGGCGCACACGTGGGAGGCGTGGGTTGCCGATGAGCAGGAACAGGAACACCCCGACGAACGGGATGAAGTAGATCGCGAGCAGCCAGGCCATCGCGGCGGTGGGCCGACGGTTGCGCGGGACGATGATGATGGCGGCGATGCGCACGACCAGGTCGACCACGAAGAGCGTGATGACGAGCCAACTCGCTTCGAAGGTGGCGTCGAACACGGGTCCTCCTGGACGGTCGGTCCCCCCAGCGTAGTGAGTGGGTCCGACGGAGCCCGACGCGGGCTAGCGGCTTGACGTCTCGGTGGTCGGTGCTACCGGGGGCAGACCGCGCTTCGCGCGCTCCTGCGCCTCGACGCGCGCGTACGCCTTGCGCTCCGTGCGGTCCATGCGCAGGACGCCGCGGACGATCAGGTAGAACGTCAGCGACACCACGATGGTGGGCAGGATCGCCCAGAGGACTGCGACCCAGTAGTTATCCACCCCGCAAGGATACCCGTGGCGCCTGAGCGAAGGACGGGAAGTCTCCTCCACACGCAGCGGATCTCCGGATCCGTCCCCGGACGAGCCGATCGGGCCGACGGGCGACGGCCCCGCCCGAGCAGGGTGCTGGCATGTCCACCATCATCCGTGCCGCCACATCGGCGGAGTTCCTCTCCCTCGTCCCCCATCTGCTCGGCTGCACCCCCGTCCGCAGCCTCGTCCTCGTGCCGTTTGTCGGTTCCCGGACCCTCGGCGCCCTGCGCGCCGATCTGCCCGTCGAGGCCGACACCGACGACCTCGACCGGATCGCCTCCACGCTCATCGGACTCGTGTGCAAGGTGTCGCACGTCGACGCGCTCGCCCTCGTCGTCTACACCGACGACCCGGTCGGGACGACGCCGCGTCCGCACGCGACCCTCATCGACGCGCTCCTGTCCCGCGCGGACATCTGCGGGCTCGAGCTCCGCGACGCGCTCGCCGTCGGACCCGACGGGTGGACGTCGTACCTCGATGACGCGGGCGCCCGACCGCACGCGCAGC
>VGAV01000231.1 GCA_016870695.1 Actinomycetota bacterium
GACGGCTCGCGACTCCTCGGTCATCGAGCCGGACTTCCTCCTGGATGCCGCCGACTTCGACGCCGTGGACCGCGTCGTCGGCGAGGCGGTCGAACGGGCGGGGCACCTGGACGGTCTGGCGGTCTTCGCCGGGTCCATGCTGCTCAAGCCCGCGCACCTCACCTCGCGCGAACAGTACGACGGGATCGTGACCGCGTCGCTGACGACCGCGTTCGCCGCGGTGCGCGCGGCCGGGGCGCACCTGCGCGACGGCGGGTCCGTGGTGCTCGTGTCGTCCGCCGCCGCCCTGGCCGGACTGCCGAACCACGACGCGATCGCCGCGGCGAAGGCCGGCGTGATCGGCCTGACGCTGTCGTCGGCGGCCAGCTACGCCGCGCACGGGCTGCGGGTCAACGCCGTCGCGCCCGGGCTGGTGCAGACGCGGCTGACCGAGAAGCTCACCTCGTCCGACATGTCGCGCAAGGTGTCCGAGGCCATGCACCCGACGGGCCGCCTCGGCGAGCCGGACGACATCGCCCGTGCGGTGCAGTTCCTGCTCGACCCGGAGAATGTCTGGGTCACGGGTCAGGTGCTCGGCGTCGACGGCGGGCTGGGCAGCCTCCGGCCGCGGCAGAAGATCTGACCGGATGCCACCGAGGTGGCATCCATTCGTCTCGAACCCCCGCGGCGGAATCGGGGCGCGTGCCGGAGTCGGACCGGGGCCGGAAAGCGGTCCGCGTCCGGCGTGGCCGCCCGATTCCGGGAGGGGACGCGAGGATGCCCCGACTCTGACGGGCCGGGGCGTCCTCGTGAGCGGTCTCAGACGCGGGCGGCCTCGGAGAGGCGACGCGCGGCGGCGAGGGCCTGGTCGAGGTCGGCCTTCAGGTCGGCGATGTTCTCGAGCCCGACCGACAGGCGCACCAGCCCGGGCGTGACGCCGGCGGTGAGCTGCTGCTCGGGCGTCAGCTGCGAGTGCGTCGTGGATGCCGGGTGGATGACGAGCGAGCGGACGTCGCCGATGTTCGCGAGGTGGCTGAACAGGACGAGCGAGTTGACGAACTCGCGCCCCGCCTCGACGCCGCCCTTGAGTTCGAAGGACAGCACCGCGCCGACGCCCTTCGGGGCGTAGTTGTTCGCGGCGGCGTACCAGGGCGACGACGGCAGACCCGAGTAGTTCACGCTCGCGACGTCGGGGTGGCCCTCGAGCCACTCGGCGATCTCCTGCGCGTTCTGCACGTGGCGTTCGATGCGCAGCGACAGCGTCTCGATGCCCTGGATCAGCTGCCACGCGCTCTGCGGGGCGATGGACGCACCCAGGTCGCGCAGAAGCTGCACGCGCGCCTTGATGATGTAGGCCAGGCCGTCGCCGACCGCCTGCGTGTACACGGCGCCGTGGTACGACGGGTCCGGGGTGGTCAGGCCGGGGTAGCGGTCGGCGTGCTCCGACCACGGGAACGTGCCGCCGTCGACGATGGTGCCGCCGATGACCGTGCCGTGTCCGCCGAGGAACTTGGTCGCGGAGTGGACGACGATATCGGCGCCGTGCTCGAACGGGCGGATGAGGTAGGGCGTCGCGATCGTGTTGTCGACGATGAGCGGCACGCCGGCCTCGTGGGCGACGTCGGCGACCGAGCGGATGTCGAGGACGTTGATCTTCGGGTTGCCGATGGTCTCGGCGAAGAAGAGCTTGGTGTTCGGACGGACGGCCGCGCGCCAGGCCTCGGGGTCGTCCTGGTTCTCGACGAAGGTCGTCTCGATGCCGAGCTTGGCCAGTGTGTACTTGAAGAGGTTGTACGTGCCGCCGTAGATCGAGCTCGACGAGACGATGTGGTCGCCCGCCTGGGCGATGTTCAGGACGGCGAAGGTCTCCGCCGCCTGTCCGCTGGCCACCAGAAGCGCACCGGTGCCGCCCTCCAGCGCGGCGATGCGCTGCTCGACGACGTCCTGCGTGGGGTTCTGGATACGGGTGTAGATGTTGCCGAACTCCGCCAGCGCGAACAGGTTCGCGGCGTGGTCGGCGTTGTCGAACACGTAGGACGTGGTCTGGTAGATCGGCGTGGCGCGGGCCTTGGTCACCGGGTCGGGCTGGGCGCCCGTGTGGATCTGCTTGGTCTCGAAACGCCAGTTCTCGGGTGCGGACATGGCTACTCCTGAAATCGCGTGGGGCCCGACGGATGCCGCGGCCTCCTGCGAGCGTAGGCAGCGCCCTCGCCCGGGACAACCGGTCGGACACGCGCCGTAACCTGCCCCGTGCCAGGACGACCGGGCGGGACAGTAGCGTGGATGCCATGACGCGACGTGCAGTAGTGACCGGGGCCAGCTCGGGGATCGGCGAGGCCACCGCCCGCCACCTCCGCTCACGCGGATGGGACGTCGTGGGCGTCGCCCGGCGCGCCGATCGCCTCGCCGCGCTCGAGGCGGAGACCGGGGTCGTCGCGCACGCCGCCGATCTCACCGACGGCGACGCCGTCGCCGCGCTCGCCGCGTGGCTGGAGGAGACCGGCGGCGTCGACGCGCTCGTGCACGTCGCCGGCGGAGCCCGCGGCACCGACCGCGTGGAGGACGGCGACCCGGACGACTGGCGCTGGATGTTCGAGGCGAACGTCCTCTCGGGGCAGCGGCTCGTGGCATCCCTCCTCCCGCTCCTGCGGAGCGCCGCCGACCGCGCCGGTCACGCGGATGCGCTCTTCGTGACCTCGACCGCGGCGCGCGTGGCGTACCCCGGCGGCGGCGGGTACAACGCCGCGAAGGCGGGGGAGGCGATGCTGGTGCACGCGCTCCGTCAAGAGCTGAACGGCGAGCCGATCCGCGTGATCGAGATCGCGCCGGGCATGGTCCGCACCGAGGAGTTCACCCTCAACCGCCTCGGCGGCGACCAGGCGGGGGCCGACGCGCTGTACGAGGGCGTCGAGGCGCCGCTGGTGGCGGAGGACGTCGCGGACGTGATCGCCTACGCCCTCGACGCGCCGGGTCACGTGAACCTCGACCTCGTGACGGTGCGGCCGGTGGCGCAGTCCGCCCAGCACCTGCTCGCACGCGGACCGCTGAAGACCCGCTGAGACGACCGCCCGTAGGGTGGGACCACGACGAGAGGGGACCCGCGTGGCGGAGACGACGGACGAGCGCGAACGGTTGACGTGGGACGACTTCGGGGAGGCCACCCGGGCGATCTCGCGCGACATCGTCGCCGACGGCTTCCACCCCGAGGTCGTCGTCGCGATCGCGCGCGGAGGGCTGCTGCCGGGCGGCGCCATCGCCTACGGCCTCGGCGTGAAGAACTGCGGTGCGTTGAACGTCGAGTTCTACACCGGCGTCGGCACGGTGCTGGACGCTCCGGAGGTCCTGCCCCCGGAGCTGGACCTGTCGTACCTGACCGGCCGGCGGGTCCTGCTCGTGGACGACGTGGCAGACAGCGGGCGGACGCTCGACCTCGCCGTGAAGCTGCTGGCCCGGCACGGCGCGGAGGCGCGGTCCGCGGTCATCTACACCAAGCCCTCGACGATCATCACCCCGGACTACGCATGGAAGGACACCTCGCTGTGGATCGACTTCCCGTGGTCGTTCCAGGGGTCGGTCAGCGAGGAGGACGCCGCGTGACGGCGGGCGCGTCCAGCGCCGTCGTGCCGTGGGGCCTTGCCGCGTGACCGCCAAGACCCTTCCCGAGCTCGCCGACGCGGGCCTCATCGACCCGTCCTGGGTCGAGCCGCTCGCACCGGTCGCGGCGGACATCGCGGCCATCGGGGAGCGCCTCCGCGCGGAGGGCGCCCCGTACCTCCCCAAGGGCGACCTCGTGCTGCGGGCGTTCCGCGTCCCGCGCCACGAGGTGCGCGTGCTCATCGTCGGACAGGACCCGTACCCGACGCCCGGCCACCCGATCGGGCTGTCCTTCGCGGTGGACCCGCACGTGCGCCCCCTCCCGCGGAGCCTCGCGAACATCTACCGCGAGCTGTCGGACGACCTCGACATCGCCCCCGCCCCGCATGGCGACCTCTCCGCGTGGGGCGCCCAGGGCGTCATGCTGCTGAACAGGGTGCTCACCGTGGCGCCGGGGCAGCCGGCATCCCACCGGGGGTGGGGGTGGGAACGGGTGACCGAGCGCGCCATCCGCAGCCTCGTCGAGCGCGAGAAGCCGCTGGTGGCGGTGCTCTGGGGGAGGGATGCCGCCGGCCTCACCCCGCTTCTCGGGGAGACGGCCGTCGTGTCGTCCGCGCATCCCTCGCCGCTGTCGGCGAGCCGCGGCTTCTTCGGCTCGCGCCCGTTCTCCCGGGTCAACGCGCTGCTGGAGGAGCAGGGTGCGGAGCCCGTGGACTGGCGGTTACCTGCCTGACACACCGCGGCCGTAGGCTGGCGGGCGTGCTGGAAGAGGAGTACGAGAAGAGCCGCCGCCGCCTGCCGGCGCATCTGCGGCGCCAGCCGGCACCGGAGGCGCCGTTCTCGTACGAGATCCGTCCGGCGACCGCGGGGGACATCCCCGACATCCGCGAGATCTACAACTACTACGTTCGCAACTCCGTCGTGACGTTCGACGAGAAGGCGTGGTCGATCGGCCAGTGGCGCGACAAGTTCGCCCTGATCGAGAAGCTCGGGCTGCCCTTCCTCGTCGCGCAGTCGCCGAGCGGTCAGCTGCTGGGCTACGCGCTCGTGCAGCCGTGGCAGTCCAAGTCCGCCTACCGGTACACGGTGGAGAACTCGATCTACCTCGGCCAGGCCGCCGCCGGGAAGGGGCTCGGACGCGCCCTGCTCGAAGCGCTGATCGAGGCCTGTGCCGAGAAGGGCATCCGCGAGATGGTGGCCGCCATCAGCGACAAGGGCGCCGACGCCTCGATCGCCCTGCACGAGAAGCTCGGCTTCACCGAGGTGGGGCGCATGGGCCGCGTCGGGTTCAAGTTCGGGCGCTGGCTCGGTGTGATCTACCTGCAGCTGAGCATCCCGAAGAAGAAG
>VGAV01000232.1 GCA_016870695.1 Actinomycetota bacterium
CGAACGCCGTCTGCGCGAGGTGCGACGGCGCACGGGCATGATCTTCCAACAGTTCAACCTGTTCTCGTCGCGCACCGTCGCCGGGAACGTCATGTACCCGCTCAAGGTCGCGGGGTGGAGCAAGGCGGACCGCGAGAAGCGCGCCGCCGAGCTGCTCGACTTCGTGGGCCTGCTCGACCGGGCCCACGCCTACCCCGACCAGCTGTCGGGCGGCCAGAAGCAGCGCGTCGGCATCGCCCGTGCGCTGGCGACCTCTCCCCCGATCCTGCTCGCGGACGAGTCGACCAGCGCGCTGGACCCCTCGACGACCGCCGACGTCCTCGCGCTGCTGAAGCGCGTGAACCGCGAGCTCGGGGTCACCGTCGTCGTCATCACGCACGAGATGGACGTCGTCCGCGCGATCGCCGATCGGGTGGCCGTGCTCAGCGCCGGACGCGTGATGGAGTCGGGCACGGCGTTCGACGTGTTCGCCGAGCCGTCGTCCGACACCGGGCGCGCCTTCGTCTCGACGGCGCTGCACGACCGGCCGAGCGAGGACGAGCTGGCGCGTCTGCGCACCGCGCACCCGGGCCGCATCGTCATCGCGGACGTCGTGGACGGCGCCGGCATCGGCGGCATCCTGTCCGGCGCGGCGGCCCGCGGCGTGAGCTTCGAGCTGCTCTACGGCGGGATCAGCTCGCTGCAGCAGCGGTCGTTCGGCTCGCTCACGATCGAACTGACCGGACCGGACGAGGGAGTGGATGCCGTGGTCTCCGAGCTCCGCGCCGTCACCCGCACCGAGGAGGTGGCCCGATGACCGTGTTCCTCGCGCAGATCGCGACCCAGTGGGACGGGGACCGCTACGGTCCCATCCTGCTCGAGGCGATCGGGCAGACGCTGACGATGGTGCTGCTGACCATGGTGTTCGGCGGCATCGGCGGGCTCGTGCTCGGTCTGGCGCTCTACGTCACGCGCGGCGGCGGCGTGCTGCCCAACCGGGCGGTCAACGTGGTGCTGAACCTGCTCGTGAACGTGTTCCGCCCGATCCCGTTCATCGTGCTGATCCTCGCCCTCTCCCCCGTCACCGCAGCGGTCGTGGGCACGTCGATCGGCACGACGGCGGCGATCGTGCCGCTGTCGATCGCGGTGACGTTCGGCTTCTCCCGCATCGTCGAACAGAACCTCGTCACCATCAGCCCGGGCGTGATCGAGGCGGCCCGTGCGGCCGGCGCCGGTCCGTGGCGCATCATCGCCACGCTCCTCGTGCCGGAGGCGCTGGGACCCCTCATCCTCGGCTACACGTTCGTCGTCGTCGCGATCGTCGACATGACGGCCGTGGCGGGGGCCGTCGGCGCCGGCGGCCTCGGGTCGTTCGCGCTGACGTACGGCTTCCGCCGGTGGGACTTCGTGACGATGTGGGTCGCCATCGCGATCATCATCGTGCTGGTGCAGCTGGCGCAGTTCCTCGGCAACCGTCTGGCGCGCCGCTTCCTGCGCCGCTGAGATTCCCTGGGGCGGTGACTTGTCGCAGATGCCCGGCGCGGCTTCGTCCGCGCGAGCATGTGGGGCAAGTCACCGCCCTAGGACACGGCTCCGCGGGCCGCCGGTCGGCGGACCTGAGGGCGCGGACCACCGTGGGCTCCCCTAGGACACAGCGCCGAGGAACTCCTCGAAGCTCTGCGGCGGGCGCCCGGTCACGGCCTCCACGTCGCCCGAGATCCCCGCGAGCTCGCCGCTGGCGATGGCGGTGTAGGTGCTGACCCACGCGTCCAGCTGCCACCGGGGCGCGCCGTATCGGGCCCGCGAGGCGTAGGCCTCCTCGACGGTCTCGTCGACGAAGCGCACCCTCGTGCCGCGGACGAGGGAGATCCTGTCGGCGACCTCGGCGAGGGTCAGCGCCTCCGGGCCGGTGAGGTCGTACACGCGCCCGCGGTGCGGGGCGGGGTCGAGCAGCACGGACACGGCGGTCGCGGCGACGTCGGCGCGCGAGACCAGCGAGCAGCGTCCATCGCCCGCGGGGCCGCGGATCGCCCCGTCGTCGCCGGCGAAGAGCTCCATCATGTCCATGTAGAAGTTGTCGCGCAGCAGGGTGGCATCCATCCCCGAGCCGCGGAGCGCCTCCTCCGTCGCCGCGTGATCGCGTCCGAGGGTGAAGACCGCGTCGGGCGCCGCGGCGAGGAAAGACGTGTACACGACGTGGCGCACCCCGGCCGTCGCGGCCGCGTCGATGAAGGTGCGGTGGTGCTCGACGCGATCGGCGCTCTCGGACGCCGAGACCATGAAGAGCGTCTCCACCCCGTCGAGGGCGCGGAGGGCGGCATCCCGGTCCGAATACCCGGCGACGTGCACGTCGCCGCCGTCCAGGCGCGGGGCGCGGGCGGCGTCACGGACGAGGAGACGCTGAGGGATGCCGCGGGCGGCGAGGTCGCGGGCGACGCGGCCTCCCACGGCTCCGGTGGAGCCGGTCACGGCGATGGCGGGTCGAGTCGACATGCGTCCTCCGAGGAAAGGGGCCTTCCCCCAGCGTAGAGCGCACGTCCGGCGCCGGCACCGCTCAGGCCGACGGGGCCACCAGTCGGGCGACGCGGACGCGCACGTGCGTCGCGACGCCGTCCGGCTCGACGCCGCGGACGGCCGAGGCGACGGCGGACGCGACGCTCGCGCTGTCGGTCTGGCCGGACACCCCGATGCACACCGTCACATCGCGCGCGTCCGCGGACTCGCGCACGTGGGCGAGCGCAGTGGCGCCGGGGGCGATCACCCGTTCCACCGCCCGTGCCGCCGCGGCCCGTGCCGAATAGCTCTCGCACACACCGTCGACGGCGGCCACGGCGCCGTCGATGCGGGGTGCCAGCTCCGTGCTCGACGTGTGGTTCATCGCTCCTCCTCCTCGTCCAGGTGGACATCGCCCACCGTGACGTCGATGGTCCCGACGCGCAGGTCGCCCTGCCGTTCGACGGCAGTGCGGACGTCCTCGCGCAGCTGGTCGACCGCGTCGGCGATGCGGCGGCCGAAGCGCACGCTCATCGCGATCCGGATCGACAGCGGTCCGCCCGCCTCGGGGTGGTCCAGCCGCACGCGGCTGATGAGCACCCCCGGGATCTCATCGCCGACGCAGCGGATGAGCTCATAGAGCGCGCCCTCGGTGACGACGATCTCCGTTCCGTCGTCGGTGCGCGCGAGGGGGATGTCGCGCCCGGCCCGGAACTCGCGCATGACCTCGCGCATGATGTCGTCGTACCAGGAGTCCGCCAGCGGCTCCACGGCCTGCTCGGCCACCAGCTCCCGTGACAGTCGTCCCATCCGCTCCATGGATGCCAGGACGGCCTGGCACTCCGCATCGCGCTCGATGGCCGCGATCCGCGGAGTCCGATTCCGGTCGAGATAGGCCGACAGGTCCTCGAGGGTGTACCCCGAGCCCCCGATGGTCTCCGTCGTCTCGTCGTGAGCCGTCACCGGGTCACCTCCACTCCTGCATGCGTTCGAGCACGGTCTTCCGTGCACGGGCGAGGCGGCCACGGACCGTGGCCGGCGTCGTACCGACCTCCTCGGCGATCTCCTCGTAGCTGTGACCGCCGACCTCGCGCAGCACCCAGACGACGCGGAGGTCCTCGGGGAGCTCGGCGAGCACGCGCTTGAGCGCGTCCATCTGCGACGATGCCACAGTCGCCCGCTCCGGATCGCCCTCGGCGGCGACCATCTCCTCGTCGATCTGCTCCGAGATCTTGCGCGACCGGAGGCGGTCCGTCGCCTTGCGCGACACGATCGTGGTCAGCCAGCTGCGGACCTTCTCGGGCTCGGCCAGGTCGGGCAGACGGCGCCAGGCGGTGATGAGCGCCTCCTGGACGCAGTCGTCGGCGTCGGCGCGGGAGCCGGTCAGCTTAATGGCGAACGCCACGAGGAACGGGGCATGACGCCGGACCAGCACGCCGAACGCGAGCTGGTCGCCGTCCGCGGCGCGCGACGCGAGCAGCGCGTCCGTCGCCGAAGTCAGCGTGCTCATCCTTCTTCTCTCCCCCGTCTGGACCGCGACGTTTCGCGAACCAAATGCTCTAGATAGCGAAACATCCCCGGGTGACACGCCTCGTGCGCTTGACGCGCCGGTGTCTTCGTGGCACTGCGTCCGGCGACGGGGGGGAAGAGGGATGCCACCCCGAGCAGCTCCGCTCCGGCCCGGTCCCGCGTCGTTACCGGTAACGTCAAGTCGGACGCCCCTCGGACCAAGGACGGACCCCCATGCGCATCGCCCTCACCGGCTCTTCCGGCAAGCTCGGCACCGTCGTCGCGCGCGAGCTGCGCGCGGCCGGCCACGACATCATCGGCCTCGACATCGTCGGGCAGCGCGGCCCCGGCTTCGTGCAGGTCGACCTCTCGGACTACGGCCAGGTCATCGACGCCCTCGCCGGAGTGAACGACCAGCACGACGGCGTCGACGCGCTCGTGCACCTCGGTGCCATCCCCGCCCCGGGCCTGCGCTCGGACGTGGCGACCTTCCACAACAACATGCTCAGCACGTTCAACGTGTTCTGGGCCGCCGTGCGCCTCGGCATCCACAAGATCGTCTACGCGTCCAGCGAGACGGTGCTCGGCCTGCCGTTCGACGTGCCGCCGCCGTACATGCCGGTCGACGAGGAGTACGCGGCCCGGCCGGAGTCGGTGTACTCCCTGGTCAAGCACCTCGAGGAGCAGCTGGCGATCGAGCTCGTCCGGTGGCATCCCCAGATCTCCATCACCGCGCTGCGGTTCTCGAACGTCATGGCGCCCGAGGACTACGCCGAGTTCCCCTTCGACGAGGACGCCACGACGCGCAAGTGGAACCTCTGGGGCTACATCGACGCCCGCGACGGCGCCCAGGCCGTACAGCGCGCACTCGAGAACGCGCCCGCCGGCTTCGACCGCTTCATCATTGCCGCGGCCGACACC
>VGAV01000233.1 GCA_016870695.1 Actinomycetota bacterium
GAAGGCCGCCCACACCATGGCCCGGGAGTGCGTGAAGAAGTGCGGGTCGCCGCGCATCTCCCAGATGCCGTTGTCGGGTCGGTCGACCCAGTGCGTGAGCTGATCCAGGAGCGCCCGCTGCAGCGCCCACGAGAACGACGTCTCCTCCACACCCGCCTGCCGGGCGGCCTCGAGCGCGACCATGACCTCGCCGATGACGTCCGCCTGGTACTGGCCGACGGCGGCGTTGCCGATGCGGACCGGTGCGGCACCCTCGTAGCCGGGCAGGCTGTCGATCTCCCGCTCCGGGAGATCCCGCTCCCCCGCGATCCCGTACATGATCTGCACGTCCGCGGGGTCGCCCGCGATCGCGCGCAGCAGCCAGTCGCGCCACCGACGGGCGGCGTCGAGGTAGCCGTGGTCGATGTAGGCGGCGAGCGTGAGCGCCGCGTCGCGCAGCCACACGTAGCGGTAGTCCCAGTTGCGCGCGCCGCCGAAGGCCTCCGGCAGCGAGGTGGTCGCCGCGGCCACGATCCCGCCGGTCTCGGCGTGGGTGAGCGCCCGGAGCACCAGCAGCGACCGCGTGACATGCGCGGCATGCGAGCCGGCGGACTGCACGCGCCCCGCCCATTCGGCCCACCAGTCACGGGTGCGCTGGAGCGCGGCATCCACGTCGAACGGTCCCGGCGCGGGCTCCCAGGACGGGCCCCACGACAGCACGGAGTCCACGTTCTCGCCTGCGGCGGTGGTCCAGCGGGCGAGGTGCGCGGTGTCGACTGCGATGAGCCGGGGGCCGCGGAGGACGACCGCGTCCGGGCCCGCGACGGCGAGGATCGCGTGCTCCCCGTCGCGGCCGACCTGGCGCACCCAGGGCACGGCGCGGGCGTAGTCGAAGCGCAGGCGCACCTCGCTGACGAAATCGACCTCGCCGGAGATGCCGACGACACGACGGACGAGGGAGTCGCCGTCGTCGACGGGCATCGCGTCGTGCACCTCCGCAACACCCGTCGAGGTCTCCCACCTCGTCACGAGCACGAACGTGTCGCCGTCATAACGGCGCGTCGACCGGGCGTCCGCGTCGGCCGGACGGAGCGACCAGCTCCCGTGGGATCGGTCGCCGAGCAGGGCTCCGAACATCGAGCCGCTGTCGTAGCGCGGCAGGCAGAGCCAGTCGACGCTGCCCGCGGACGACACCAGCGCGGCGGAGCGGCAGTTGCTCAGAACGGCGTAGTCCTCGATCGGAGTGCTCACCTTCGGATCATTGCAGGCCGAGACTCCTCCACAGGAGGGCTTTTCCGATGGAGTTTCCACGAAGGTTGCGCAAGCCTCTGGGCACGAGACATGGCGTGGATACAGTGAGGCCCATGACGGCCGACACGACCCTGATCATCCTCGGAGCCTCCGGCGACCTCACCTCGCGACTGCTCCTGCCGGCCCTCGGCCAGCTGCTCGCGCGCGAGCCGAAGCGCTCGGTGCGCCTGCACGGCGCCGGTATGGAGGACTGGACCGACGAGCACTGGCGCGACGTCGTGCACAAGGCCTTCCAATCGATGGATGCCGAGGCGGCCTTCGACGCGGTCTCCGCGACGACGTATTCACAGGCCGACATCACGAAGGCGGCCGATCTGCAGACACTGCTCGACGACGCCGAGGGGCGCCCCGCGCTCTACTTCGCCGTCCCGCCCGCCGTCACCGAGAAGGCGTGCGTCGCCCTCGCGGACACGACCATCCCGGACGGCACGATCCTCGCGCTCGAGAAGCCGTTCGGCACCGACGAGGCCAGCGCGCACCGGCTGAACGCTCAGCTGGCGTCCCTCGTGCCCGAGGAGCAGGTCTTCCGCATCGACCACTTCCTCGGCCGCTCGACCGTGCTCAACCTGCTCGGAGTGCGCTTCGCGAACCGCCTCATCGAGAGCGTCTGGTCGGCGGACGACATCGCTTCCATCACGGTGGACTTCCCCGAGAAGCTGGGCCTCGAAGGCCGTGCCGGGTATTACGACACCGCGGGCGCGCTCGTCGACATGATCCAGAGCCACCTGCTGCAGGTGATGGCGTTCATCACGATGGAGCCGCCCTCCAGCCTGGACCAGCTGGACCTGCGCGACGCCACGTCGGCGGTGCTCCGCGCCACCCACGTGCTCGACGACGACCCCGTGAAGAACTCCCGTCGCGCCCGTTACACCGCCGGCGACGTCGGCGATCGCCACTTCGTGTCGTACGTCGACGAGCCGGGCGTCGACCCGTCGCACGAGACCGAGACCCTGGCCGAGATGACCGTCGAGGTGCGCACCGCCCGATGGCAGGGAGTGCCCATCACCCTGCGATCCGGAAAGGGCCTGGATGCCGGCTACCCCGCGGTCACCGTCACCTTCAAGCCCGTGCGGCACCTTCCCGGCGGCTTCGTCGGAGAGAGCGACCCCTCGAAGCTCGTCTTCTCGCTCGGCCCCGACACGATGAGCCTCGAGCTCAACGTCAACGGCGCCGACGACCCCCTCGAGCTCGAGCGCGTGACCCTGGCCGCCGACCTCGGCGCGGGCGCGTTGAAGGCGTACGGCGAGGTCCTGTCGGGCATCCTCGACGGCGACGCGATGCTCGCCGTTCGCGGCGACGCCGCCGAGCAGTGCTGGCGCATCGTGCAGCCCGTGATCGACGCGTGGCGGCAGGGCAAGGTGCCGCTCGACGAGTACCCGGCGGGCTCCGCGGGACCGGAGTCCTGGCACGCGACGACGGCCCCCGCGTCGGCGGGCTGACGAGCGGGGGCGCGTCGACATCGACCGTCATACGGGAACAGGATGCCGCCCGGTGGCGTTCACAGGTGCGGGTCGATGATGCCCGCTCATCCGATTCTTCGCTGGAGGCCCCCATGTCCACCACTCTCGACCGCGTCGCCCCCACCGACGCCCCGATCCTCGACGTGCTCGCCGAGCGCTGGAGCACCCGCGTCTTCGACCCGGAGACGCCCATCGATGAGGCGGCCCTCCGCTCCGCCCTCGAGGCCGCGCGCTGGGCTCCGTCCGGCATGAACCACCAGCCGTGGCGCTTCATCGTCGCCCGCCGCGGTACCGAGGCGCACGACCGTCTCTCCGCGGCCCTCATGGGCTTCAACCAGGCCTGGGCCCCCGCCGCGGGCGCGCTGCTGGTCGTGCTGGCCGAGACCGAGACCGAGGACGGCGAGGCCCGCACGTGGGCGTACTATGACGCCGGTCAGGCCGCCGCCCACTTCACGGTCCAGGCGCACGCCGAGGGCCTCGCGACCCACCAGATGGGCGGCTTCGTGGCCGACGACCTGCGCGCGGCCTTCGACGTCGAGCCGCGCTTCGCCCCCGTCACGGTGATCGCCGTCGGCGCGCTCGGCGACATCGACGCCGCCGAGGAGGGCCTGCGTCAGCGCGAGCTCGCGCCGCGCCAGCGCCGCCCGATCGCGGAGTCCCTTCTCGCCGACGCCTGATCCGCGGCATCCCTTCGCGAACGCCCCCTGTACCGAGACGCCCCACCCGGCGCACTCGGGGCAGCGGGCGTTTCGCGTCGCCGCGGCGCCCGCGGGGTCGATCTGCAGGGCCGATCCTGCTTGCGCCGGCGCACTCGGCCCTCGCGGCAGCTTCCGCACCACCGTTCCTGCAAACGCGCGCGCGAGCGCCACTCCCGCCCCGTCGGTCCTGCATCCGCGCGCGGACGGCGCGCGCCGCCGCTACTCGACGATCTCCGCCTCGATGACGTCGTCGTCGCCGGCCTCGGCGGCCGGACCGGCGCTGGCCAGCACGAGCGACTCGCCGTCCGAGGCGACGTCGACGCGAACGAGGTCGCCGTCGCGCACGCCGCCGGCCAGGATCGCCATGGCGAGGCGGTCCTGTACCTCGGACTGGATGAGCCGACGCAACGGCCGGGCGCCGTACACCGGGTCGTACCCGCGCTCGGCGAGCCACGACCGGGCGTCGGGCGTCACCGCGAGGGTCAACCGGCGCTCGCGAAGCCGCCTGTGCAGGGCGTCGACCGTGAGCTCGACGATCTGCGCGAGGTCGTCCTCGGTGAGGGCCTGGAAGATGACGATGTCATCGAGGCGGTTGACGAACTCCGGCTTGAAGGCCTGCCGCACGAGCCCCTGCACCTGGTCCCGCTTGGTCTGCAGCGACAGCGTCGGGTCGATGAGGATCGGCGAGCCGAGATTCGACGTCAGGATCAGGATGACGTTGGTGAAGTCGACCGTCCGGCCCTGGCCGTCGGTCAGGCGACCGTCGTCCATCACCTGCAGCAGCACGTCGAACACCTCTGGGTGCGCCTTCTCGACCTCGTCGAGCAGCACGACGCTGTACGGACGACGGCGCACCGCCTCCGTCAGCTGCCCGCCCTGCTCGTATCCGATGTACCCGGGAGGGGCACCGACCAGCCGGGCGACGGAGTGCTTCTCGCCGTACTCCGACATGTCGATGCGCACCATCGCGTGCTCGTCGTCGAAGAGGAAGTCGGCCAGCGCCTTGGCCAGCTCCGTCTTGCCGACGCCGGTCGGCCCCAGGAAAAGGAACGAGCCCACGGGCCGATTCGGGTCGCTGATGCCCGCGCGCGAGCGGCGCACCGCGTCGGACACGGCCTTCACAGCATCCTTCTGCCCGATGAGCCGCTTGCCGAGCTCGCGCTCGAGGTGGAGCAGCTTCTCGGTCTCGCCCTGCAGCAGGCGCCCCACGGGGATGCCCGTCCACGCGGCGATGACGGCCGCGATGTCCTCGTCGGTGACCTGCTCGTTGACCATGCGGTCGCCCGTGGGCTCCTCGCGCTCGGCCAGCATCAGCTCGCGCTCCAGCGCCGGGATGTCCGCGTACAGCAGCCGGGACGCCCGCTCG
>VGAV01000234.1 GCA_016870695.1 Actinomycetota bacterium
GCGGAAAACGTGAGGGCGGGTGCGGGTGCGGGTGCGGGGGCGGGCTGCGGCGCGCACGCGGCCAGGGCGGCGACGAGTACCGCGGAGAGGGCGACGAGGGGACGCCGGACGGTCATGGCGCGATCCTAGGGGCGCACGGCTATGAGTCGGCAGCGAGTCCGTCAGACGCGGAGGGCGGCGAGGTGCTCGCGCAGCGTCGGTCCGGCGCGGAACTCCCGGATCAGGTGCTGGACGACCGCGTGGAGGTCGCCGTCCGCGGCCTCGGCGACGGCAATCTGCCGGGCGGAGCTGCCGCCGGTGGCGAGGATCGTCTCGAGGCTGGCGAACTCGCGGGCGCACTTCAGCTCGACGGCGACGTCGGCGAGCTCCTCCATGGTCTCGCGCAGGTGGTCCACGACCGGGACCTGCGTCCCCTGCCGGTCGACGATGACGCGGGCGTCGAGCCCGTACCGCGCCGCGCGCCACTTGTTCTCGCGGGCGTACCACGGTGGGATGCCGGGGAGCTCGCGCCCCTCGTCCAGCAGCCGGGAGAAGTGCTCGACGAGCGTCTGCGCGAGGGCGGCCACGGCGGCGAGCTCGGGGAGGGTCGACATGCCGTCGCACGCCCGGATCTCGACGGTTCCCCACTTCGGCGCGGGGCGGATGTCCCATCGCACCTCGGAGGCGTCCGCCATGACCCCCGTGCGGACCATGTCGTCGAGGTAGGACTCGAACTCGCTCCAGTCGTTCAGCTGCCACGGCAGACCCGCCGTGGGCAGCTGCTGGAAGACGAGGGCGCGGTTCGAGACGTACCCGGTGCGCTCGCCCGCCCAGAAGGGACTGGATGCCGACAGCGCCTGCAGGTGGGGGAGGTAGACGGTCAGCGCGTTGACGATCGGGAGGACCTTTGTGACGTCGTCGACGCCGACGTGCACGTGCACGCCCCAGATCATCATGTTGCGCCCCCACCACTGGGTGCGCTCGATGAGCGTGTGGTAGCGCGTCTTGTCGGTGACCTCCTGGTCGTACCACTGCGCGAAGGGGTGGCTTCCGGCGCAGAGGATCTCCACGCCGCGGGGCTCGGTCTCCGCGCGCAGCGCGCCGATGGCATCGGCGATGTCGTCGACGGCGGCGGCGACCGTCGTGCCCACACCGCTGGTGACCTCGACCGTATTCGTCAGCAGCTCGCCCGTGACGGTGAAGCGCTCGAGGGCCGTCGCCTCCTCCACCTCCGCGAGGATCTCGGGGGCTCGGGGGACCAGGTCGCCCGTCTCGCGGTCGGCGAGCATCAGCTCCCACTCCAGACCCACGGAGGAACGCGTGGACGCGGCGAACGGCAGCACCATGCGGTCAGTCTGACACGGCGGCGCGGATGTCACGCGGCATGCCGGGTGATCTGGCAGAATAGAGGGTCGGACCCGCCACTCGACCCTCTATCCAGTGTCGGGCCCCCTCTTTGAGCTTCCGCCGGGTGTGCACCCCACGCTCCAGGCGACCGGTTCGTTCATTTCCACCACAGGAGAAATCGTGGCTGTCAAGATCCGTCTCAAGCGTCTCGGCAAGATCCGTGCGCCCTACTACCGCATCGTCGTCGCCGACTCGCGCACCAAGCGCGACGGTCGTGTGATCGAGGAGATCGGCAAGTACCACCCCACCGAGGAGCCCTCGTTCATCGAGGTCGACTCGGAGCGCGCCCAGTACTGGCTCGGCGTCGGCGCTCAGCCGACGGAGCAGGTGCGCGCCATCCTCAAGCTGACCGGCGACTGGGGCACCCACAAGGGTGAGAAGGACGCCACGTCCACCGTCAAGGTCCGCGAGCCGAAGGCCGCGTTCGAGGCCGACTCCGCCAAGAAGTCGGTCGTCAAGCCCAAGGCCGAGAAGAAGGCCGATGAGACGCCTGCCGCCGACGCGCCCGCCGAGGACGCCGTCGCGACCGACGCCGAGTAATTCCCGTGCTGTCTGCCGCGCTCGAACACGTCGTCAAGGGGATCGTCGATCACCCCGAGGATGTGGACATCCGAACCAGTTCGTCGCCGCGCGGCGACGTCCTGGTCGTCCGCGTGCACCCCGATGACCGGGGTCGCGTGATCGGGCGCGGCGGACGCACCGCCAAGGCGCTGCGCACGCTCATCACCGCTCTCGCCGACGGTCGTCGCGTGCGCGTCGACGTCGCGGACGACTGATGGCGGCCGGCGACACCGGCGGGGGCGGCCCCGCCAAGACCCAGCTCCGCGTCGGACGCCTCGTGAAGGCCCACGGCCTGAAGGGCGCCTTCAAGCTGGAGCTGTACACCGACGACCCCGAGGGCCGCTTCGTGCCCGGGGCGACGTTCACCCTGCAGGTCCCCGAGTCCTCTCCGTGGCACGGGCGCCCGCTGACCGTCCGCGAATTCCGGTGGATGAATTCGCACCCCGTCGCCTTCTTCGAGGGCGTCGACGACCGTACCGCGGCGGAGGAGCTCGTCAAGGCGATCCTCTGGATCGACCAGGACACCGAGACCGCGCCCGCGGAGGACGACGCCTGGTACGACCACCAGCTGGTCGGCCTCGACGTCGTCCGCGACGGCCAGGTCGTGGGACGCGTCGTGCGCGTCGACCACTTCCCCGCTCAGGACCTTCTCATCGTGCGTCCGACCGGTGAGGGCGAGGACCGCGAGGTGCTCGTCCCCTTCGTCAGCGCCATCGTCCCCGAGGTCGACGTCCCCGGCGGACGCGTGGTCGTGACGCCCCCCACGGGTCTGTTCGAGGACGTCCCGTCGGATGACGACGACGAGCCCGCCCCGGACGCCGTCGACGACGAGACCCCGTCCTCCGACGATCGTCCGGCCGCGGACTCCACGGACGACGCGGCGGGACGCGCCTGACGTGCGCATCGACGTCGTCTCGATCTTCCCCACCATCTTCGACGCGCTCGAGGTCTCCCTCCTCGGCAAGGCCCGTCAGAGCGGGCTCCTCGACGTCCGCGTGCACGACCTGCGCGCCTACACGCACGACCGTCACCGGACCGTGGACGACACCCCGTACGGCGGGGGCGCCGGCATGGTGATGAAGCCGGAGCCCTGGGGCGAGGCGCTGGACGACGTGACACGGGATGCCACCGAGCCGCCCGTCGTCATCTTCCCGTCGCCCGCGGGCGAGCGTTTCACGCAGACCACCGCGCGGGAGCTGTCGACGGCGTCGCACCTGGTCTTCGGATGCGGGCGCTACGAGGGCATCGACGAGCGCGTGTTCGACTACGCCGCCACGATCGGCCCGGTCCGGCTCATCAGCCTCGGCGACTACGTGCTGAACGGCGGCGAGGTGGCCGTGATGGCCATGGTCGAGGCCATCGGTCGGCTCATCCCCGGTGTCGTCGGCAACCCGGAGAGCCTTGTCGAGGAGTCGCACGAGGACGGCCTCCTGGAATACCCGTCGTACACCAAGCCCGCCGTGTGGCGGGACCGCGAGGTGCCGCCGGTGCTCCTCAGCGGCAACCACGGCGCGGTCGCGACCTGGCGCCGCGAGCAGCAGATCGAGCGCACGCGCACGCGTCGGCCGGACCTGCTGCCGGACTGAGGTCGCACGGCGTGCCCGGACGAACGTCTCGTTCCGGGCGCGGGTCCGCTTCCTGCGGGCGTGCCGCGTCGACGGCTTCGCGCCACGAGGCAGCAAGGATGCCGCGACCCCGGGGCCGTGGCATCCCTCCTCCTCCGTCAGTCGACGCCGAGGAACGACCGGTCGGTGAGCACGAGCGGCCCGTCCGCGGTGATCGCGACGGTGTGCTCCGAGTGCGCGCCGCGCGAGCCGTCGGCGCTGCGCAGGGTCCAGCCGTCGGCGTCCGTGACGAGCTTGTCGGTGGTCTGCAGGAACCACGGCTCGAGCGCGACGACGAGCCCCGCGCGCAGCGGGTAGCCGCGGCCGGCCTTCCCGTCGTTGGCCACGTGCGGATCGCCGTGCATCGTGCGCCCGACGCCGTGCCCGCCGAAGTCGAGGTTGACGGAGAGGCCGTCCGCGTGGGCGACGTCGCCGATCGCCGCGGAGATGTCGCCGATCTTGCGGCCGACGGTGGCCGTGTCGATCGCCGCGGCGAGGGCGCGCCGGGTCGTGTCGATGAGGGCGAGATCCTCGTCGCGCGGGGTGCCGACCACGAAGGAGACCGCCGAGTCGGCGACCCACCCGTCGACGGATGCCGCGAAGTCGAGCGAAACCAAGTCGCCGTCCCGCAGCACGTAGTCGTGCGGGAGGCCGTGGAGCACCGCGTCGTTGACCGAGGTGCAGAGCACCTTGCCGAACGGGCTCGCCCCGAAGGACGGGTGGTAGTCGATGTAGCAGGACTCCGCCCCGGCGGCGCGGATCATCTCGTGTGCGCGACGGTCCAGGTGCAGCAGGTTCGTCCCCACCTTGGTCTCGTCGCGCAGGGTCGCCAGCACCTCGGCGACGAAGCGGCCCGCGGGGCGCATCGCGTCGATCTCGGCGGGGGTGCGCAGTTCGATCATGGGGGAGTTCCTTCCGTCGACCTCCCATTGTCCCCGACTTCGGGCCGTCACGAGGCAGGGCCGTCCGCCGGGCCTTCTCACGGCTGCCTCCGGGGTGCGCCGCGTACGCTGAGCCCATGGTGCTGCGTCGTCTCTTCACCCGCTGGATGTTCCCCGCCGCGTTCGTGCTGCCGCTCTGGCTCTTCGCGGGCTGGATCGCGTTCAGCGGCGGCAGCGCGTGGGCGCTGCTGTGGGTGTTCATCGCCGTCCCGTCGGTGTTCGTGACGCAGCTCGTCCTCGCCCTGCTCACGCGGGCCCGGGCGAGCGTGCGGACGCTCGGGGTGATGTCCGGGAAGGACGTCGC
>VGAV01000235.1 GCA_016870695.1 Actinomycetota bacterium
AGGGCCGCCGCGCGGTCCGCGAAGGTCGCGCCGGCACCGCCGACGAGGTAGCCGGACTCGGCGACGCCCTGGGCGGTGACGTCCGCGTCGAGGCCGAGCAGGGCCGGCCATTCCGGTCCCGTGTTCTGCGCGGTGCCGCTGGTGAAGTCGTCGCCGATGACGACGACGGACGGGGTCGCGGCGGTCGGCGTGGGCATCGGACCGGCGCCGTAGGTGGGGACGGGCGCGGCCGTGGCGCCCTCGTCGACCCCGGTGTCCCGGCCGAGCGCGAGGGCGGCCGTGCCGACCGCGACGACGCCGAGCACCGCCACGGCGATGATCGCGACCAGACGCGCGCCGGCGTCGTTCTGCCAGTCCCGCCCCGCCGTTCCCCGCGCCATGGTCTCAGAGTACGGGTCTCCGGCTGTGCGTCCGGACGGGACGACGTGTGCGTCAGTCGCGCCGCGCGAAGGAGCGGCGGACGACGCGCAGCAGACCGAGGAATCCGAAGAGGCCGATCACCGCGCCGAGCACGGAGAAGAGGGTGACCGAGCCCCCGAGCACCGGCCCGCCGCCGGAGATGATGAGTACGACCGCGAGCACCACCGCGGCGATGGAGACGAGGGTGGATGCCACCTCGCCGCTGATCCGGGTGAGGACGCCGCCCGCGTCGGTGCCGTCCTCGGAGCGCAGGGTGATGCCGATCGAGCCCCGCTCGATCCCGGTCAGCAGGGCGTCCAGGCGGCGGGGGAGCCGCTGCAGTCGCGCGAGGGCGATGGCGGAGTCGGCCTGCATGTCGGTCGCGACGCGGCGCAGCGAGACGGTGCGCCGCATGAGGGCGGGCATGAGGGGGAGCGCCTCGCCGACCATGTCGTAGTCCGCGACGATGACGCGGAGGCATCCCTCGAGGGTCGCGAAGCTGCGGAACGCCGACGCGAGCTCGCCGGGCAGGGCGATGCGGTGCTGACGGATGACGTCGACCATGCGCGTGAAGATCGACCCGGTCGCCGCGGACGCCAGGTGCTCGGTGGTGAGCACGAGACCGATGTCGCGCCGGAACGCCTCGAGGTCGACGTCGGCGGGAGGGTCGACGATCAGCAGCAGCGCGTCGGTCGCGGCGACGTCGTTCTCGCTGAGCGACGCCAGCAGCAGGGCGGTCAGGTGCTGACGACGGCTGCGCTCGATGACGCCGACCGCGCCGAAGTCGATCATGCCGAGGGTGCCGTCCTCGCGCAGCAGGACGTTGCCCGGGTGGAGGTCGGCGTGGAAGACGCCGTAGACGAGGATCTGCTCGATCACCGTCGCCATGAGCGTCCGGGCGAGCGTGTCGCGCTCCTCCGGACGGAGGGCGGAGAGACGGTCGGCGGACTCGGTGAGCGGGCGTCCGTCGACGAGCTCCATCGTGAGGACGCGGGGCGCGGAGGCGTCGGGGAACGAGCGGGGGATGGAGATGAGCCCGGGGCGGTGGCCCGGCGTCCGCTCGATCCGGGTGAGGGTGGCGCGGATCATCTCCATGTTGCGCGCCTCGATGCGGTAGTCGAGCTCCTCGAGGAGCGTCGTCGTGAAGCCTCGGGCGACAGACTCGATGCGGAGGTCGCGGCCGACGCGGGTGCGGGCCTCCGCGCGGTGGGCGAGGCGGCCGATGATGTCCGCGTCCGCCTCGACCTGCGCGCGGGCGGCGGGCCGCTGCACCTTGACGACGACGGGCGTGCCGTCGCGCAGCGTCGCCCGGTGGACCTGCGCGACGGACGCGGCGGCCAGCGGCGTCGGGTCGACGTGCGCGAACACCTCGTCGAGCGGTCGCCCGAGGTCGCGTTCGACGACCTCGCGGACGGTGTCCCACGGCAGCGTGGTCGCGTTCGTCTGCAGGGATGCCAGGGCGCTCAGGTACGGCTCGGGGATGAGGTCGCGTCGGGTGGCGAGCACCTGGCCGAGCTTGACGAAGCTGACGCCGGCGTCGTTGATGGTCGCGACGATGGCGCGGGCGCGCTCGTCGGACGTGCTCAGGTCGCGCTCGACGCGACTGTGCCCGCCGTGGAATATCCAGCCGACGCCGTGACGGGAGGCGATCGTGAGGATCTGCAGGTAGCGCCGGGTGCGCTTGCGCTGCCGCAGCGCCGCGCGGACGAGGTCGACGGGGTTCGGCAGCGGCCGGGTGGGGAAGATGGCCTCGCTGGCCACGAGCGCGGCGACCCCGAGGGCGAACATCCACGCGATCGCCAGGGCGATGATCCCGAGGGCGATCCAGATCTGATCGGGGGTGATGGTGTCGACGGTGGTGCCGTCGGGCCCGCTCAGCGCGGTCTGCCTCAGGACCCATTCTGCGAAGGGGATGCCGAGGGCGAAGACGAGCAGACCGGTCACGATGCTGCGCGGCCAGCCGACCGGGGTCCCGAGGGCGCGTCGGGCCACGAAGCCCACGAGGACCGCCGAGACGACGGCGGCGAGGGCGATCAGGGCTTGGGCGAGCACGGGGTCAGCGTAACCCGCGCCTCACGCGACGACGAGGAGTCCGCAGCCGGGGCAGCGCCAGACGGCGCGGTCTCCGACGGCGTGCGGCTCGAGGGGGAGGAGGCAGCCGGGACAGGTGGGGGCGAAGCCCTGCGTGGTGTCGTCCGCGTCCTCGGAGGAGAGCGGGAAGGGAGGCGGGTCGATCGTCCGTCGCGTCATGGCAACATGTTCACATGCCCCACCGACACGGCCGCTGGGAGAGCGACGGCCCGTGTCCGCCGGGGCGTGGCCCGTGCCCGCCGGGGCGTGGCCCGTGTCCGCCGGGCAAAAGAAGAACGGGGGAGGGCGCTGTGCGCCGTCTCCCCCGTTCCCCGGTGGTGATGTGTCCTTTAGCGGGTCGCACCCCGGCGGCCGACGATGAGGCCGTAGATCAGAAGGACGATGATCGATCCGCCGATGGCCAGCAGCCACGTCTGGATCGAGAAGAAGTCCTGCAGCGGAGCGTTGAACAGAACGCTGCCGAGGAAGCCGCCGAGCAGCGCGCCCACGACGCCGAGCACAAGGGTGATGATCCAGCCGCCGCCCTGCTTACCGGGGAGGATGAGCTTGGCGATGGCGCCGGCAGCAAGACCGAGGATGATCCATCCGAAGAATCCCATTGCTGTGTCCTTTCAGTGGTGTTGCGTGGGCGAGTCCCCCACGTCCAGGTGACCCCCAGGAAGGGGTACTGGTAAAACTGTGGCCCCTGTGACCGATTTCTAGGAACTACTTGCGCAGACGCCGAAAAGTACTTTTACTTCTGCGCGCGAGGGCCTTGGCGCGCTTCTCGGCCGATTTGCGCTGCTCCGCCGCGAGCTCGGCGACCCGCTTCGCCCGGCGCTCCGCGTTCTTGCGACGCTCCTTCTTCGCCTTCGGGTCGTTCCAGAGCCGGACGAGCTGGTGCCCGACCGACTCGCGCTCCTTGACGCGCACGCGGGGCGTCCGCGTGCCGACGATGAACGCGAGCAGGGCGACCCCGCCGACGAGGATGATCTTGTTGCGCATGGTGGTCTCCGTTGCCGTCCGGGCGGTCAGCGCACGCGCGTGTTGTCGTGGGCGAGCTTCGCGCGCAGGCCGCTGTGGATCGAGATGTAGGTGCGGAAGGACTGGCCGGTCAGCGTCCCGAGGTTCGACACGAGCGTGTCGACGTGCGTGGCCACCTCGCGGGGCGAGGTGTTCTGGCGCGGCGTGACGGCCACGTGCAGGACGGGCTCGTCGCGGACCTCGCCGGAGGTGATGCGGGCCGAGAGGATCTCGTCGCGGTCCGACAGGGCGTTCTGCAGCGCCTCGGAGGCGAATCCGTTGGTGACGGTGATTCGGCCGGATCCCTCATCGCTGCCGGTGGCCTGCAGCGGAACGCCATGACGACCGCGGACGGCGGCGGCGGCGATGACCACCAGCAGGACGGCGAGGACCGCCAGGATCGCGACGACGATCCAGCTGAAGGCCGGCTGGCCGACGCTCTCCGCCCAGCCGCGGACCCCGTCCGCCACCGACGTGTACGCGCCGGCGGTGCCGGGGAGCGCGACCAGCAGGACGAGCAGGGCGCCCTTGGCCAGCAGGATCAGTCCGACGATGAACAGCAGGGTGCGGTTCACGCCGCGGTGGGTGTTCCTCATCGCAGGGCCTCCTTAGATGCCGGGATGGTGGCGGTGGTCGGCAGCGCCCCCGTGGGACGGGCGGGCGCGGCGGGGCGCACGGCGCCGTCGTCGTCGCCGTCCTTCGGGCGATCGATGCGCACGCGGGTGCGCACGCTCGGGGTCAGGCGGTACGACTCGATTTCCGTCTCGACGCTGCGGCGGACCGCGTCCGCGTCCACGGGGATGCCGAGCGGCGGGCGCACCGTCACGTCGACCGAGCGGTGGGCGACGCCGACGACGATGTCGTCACGGGCGATGCCCGTGTCGGCGCTCAGGCGCTGAGCCAGCGCGGACGCGACGACGCCGTTGTCGACGACGACAGCCCGCTCGCCGGCCTCCATCTCGTGGCGCGACAGGCGTCCGGGCTTGAGCGCGAGCACGACGAGGATCAGCCCGACGAGGGCGAGCACGATCCCCGCGGCGATCACCGCCCCCGGGGCGAAGGCGCCGAGCGGGTCCGCCAGCGCGTCGAACGCCGCACCGGGGGTGATGAGCAGCGGAGCCGACCCCGTCGCGGCCAGGACGATCTCGATGCCGGCGTAGACGAGGGCGAGGAGGAGGAGGATGACGACGGTGAGCATGGCGCCGGTGCGGGGGGAGTGGGTCTCGCGGCGTACGACGGTGCGGAGGGTGGTGTCGGTCATCAGCGCACTCGCTTTCGTTTCGGG
>VGAV01000236.1 GCA_016870695.1 Actinomycetota bacterium
GGCGGTGGAAGGTCACCACGCCCGCGTGGTTCTCGTCGCCGCCGACGCTGTTCCAGGCGACGCGCTCGTCGGGGTGCTGCTCGGTGATCTCCGCGTCGAACTCGCGCTCGGCACCGGCGATCTTCACCTTCCAGTGCGTCAGCGTGTCGGACTTCTGGGTGATCGACTCCACGAAGCTCATGAAGTGCGGGAACTCCTCGAACTGCGTCCACTGGTTGTACGCGACGCGGACGGGAACGTTGACGTCGATGGTTTCGATGACCTGTGCCATGGTGTCCTCTTCTCGGTTGATCCTTGGGCTGGTTCCAGTGTTCGCGCCTCCCGCGTCTCCGGGCCGGGGGGTTGAGGGATCGCCGTTCGTGCCCTATACGCCCGCGGCATCCGTCCGGCCGTGGAAGCGGGCGGTCAGTCCCGGCCGCGCAGGATGAGGTGCCAGTACACCCAGGGCAGGATGCGGCGGTCGGCGATCCACGACAGACGCCGCTCCTTGTAGAGCGAACGCCAGAACGGCACGGAGGGCTTGAGGTGCCCGACGCGGTCGAACTCGGCGAACACGACTGTGCGCCGCGAGACGGTGAAGGGCACGACGCTGTAGCCGTCGTACTTCTGGGACGGCTCGCGTCCGGCGAGCACGGCCTGCATGTTCTTCACCAGCGCCTTCGCCTGCCGGCGGATCGCCCCACCGGACCGGCGGGTGGCCACCGCGGCGGCGTCGCCGAGCGCCCACACCTCCGGGTGGCGCTCGTGCTGGAACGTCTCGGGATCGACGTCGACGAAGCCGTGCGGATCGTCGGATGCCGCCAGCCCGCTGCCCGCGATCCACTCGGGGGCCCGCTGCGGCGGCACCGCGTGCAGCACGTCGTAGGACAGCGTCTCCTCCGCGTCGCCGTGACCGATCGTGATCGTGCGGGAGGCGGCATCCACGGTCCGGAGCTCCCGGCTGTACCGCACCTCGATGCCGTACTCGTCGATCTTGCGCTGCAGCTCGCGGTCGATGGCGGGGATGCCGAACGGCACGGGGTCGGGGGCGATGAAGATCACGCGGATGTCGTCGAGCACCCCGACGGCGCGCCACCAGTCGCACGCCAGGTACATGGGCTTCTGCGCCGCCGCCCCGCACGAGGCCGGCTCGGGCGGCTGCGTGAACACGACGGTGCCCGAGCGCACGTCGCGCAGGACGCCGGACGCCTTCGCCGCCAGCTCGTAGTCGTAGTTCGAGATGCCCTCGGGTGCCGCCATCGCCTCGGGCAGGCCGGGGATGCTCTCCCACGCCATCCGCATGCCGGCGGCGACGACGAGCTGGTCGTAGTCGAGATGCGCGCCGGAGACCAGGTGGACGCGCCGCGCCTCCGGGTCGACCGTGAAGACCTCGTCGTGCAGCCAGCGCACGCCCGGAGGCATGACGTCGGCCTGGGGCCGCGCGGCGAGCGAGGCGCGCGCGGCGCCCCCTGCGATGTGCGACTGCAGGGGGGCGAAGACGTGCAGGGTGCGCGGCTCGATGACGGTGACGTCGCCGAGACGCGCGTGGTGCAGACGGCCGGCGATCGACAGGCCGGCATTGCCACCGCCGATCACGACGATGCGACGGTCATCGCGTCCGGCGGTGGCGGGGGAGTGGCTCATGGGAGTCCCTTCGTTCCTCCCACGGAACGCCATCGGGACCCCGGATGCCACCGGGTTGACAGGGCGGCTCAGCCGAACGACTCCGCGGGCGGGGTGTCCTCGGGCGGCTCGGGCACGACGTAGAGCCCGGTGGGGGCGTTGGCGGTCGACATGAGGGCCTCGAGCCAGGCGCGGTTCAGGGCCGGGGGACGGCCGCCGTTGAACTTGAAGACGAGGTTCGCGCGCGGGTGGAGCCAGACCGACGTGCGTCCGCCGCCGGTGCTGATGTCGTCCTTCCACTGGAAGTAGAACGGCTCGCCGCGGCGCAGCTTGTTGCCCACGACGACCTGGAGGTGAGCGAGGAGACGGTCCTCGAACTCGTTCCGGATGCCGCCCTCGTAGATGAACTTGCCCACGTGTCCCTCTCCGCGGACTCTCTGCCCGTCGATGTCACTGTGCAAGTCACGTCCATCGAAGGTCGCGAATCCATACGACGCGCGCCGTCGCCGCACGCAACACGAACACGACTCAGAACATGCGGGCGGTCTGCCCAGGGTTTCTCCCGTAGTTTTCCCGGTAGTACCGAGCGAAGCGCGACGCACTGGAGAAGCCCCAGCGGCGGGCGACCTCCGCCACCGTGCGTGGCGTGCCGGCGCGCAGCTCCGCGTGGGCGCCCGCGAGACGCACGGCCCGCAGCTGCGCCGAAGGGCTCGTTCCCAGGGCTCGCTGGAACGCGTGCTGCAGCCCGCGGGTGGAGATGCCCGCCGCCCGGGCGATGTCCTCGAGCGTGATCGGCTCTCGGGCGTTCTCCTCGATGTAGGCGAGGGCGCGCCGCACCGTCCGGGGCGCGGCGGTCCGCTGCGTCGCGCGGTCCACGGCCTCGAGGTACGACGTGCTGAACGTCGAGAGGCTGCTCAGGAGGGCATGCCGTTGCAGCTCGGCGGCGGCGATCGGGTCCTCGTGCGCCGTCACGAGAGAGGCCGACACATAGGCGAAGCTGCGCTCCCACTGCGCCCCGAGCACACGATCGCGAGCGCTCGGGTCGACCGCACGCAGCACGAGCCGGTCGTCGCCCGAGGCGACGCGTGCGACCTCCTCGACATGGGAGCGGTCGAACACGAACGCCCGCACCTGCGCGGTGCCCGTCCAGTTCGCCTCGGTGGTGCCGTCCACGCCCAGCCAGGGCTGACGAGGGTCGAGGGAGCGCCCGCGGTTGTCGATGCGGACGTCCGGCCCCGTGATGCGGCACGCCATGAGCTGGTCCTCCATGTGGATGGAGGCGCGCACCGACGCCGTCAGGTCGTAGGCCACGACCGAGAACTGCGGGAGCTCGACCGAGCTCCACGTGAACCCGACACGGCGCGGATCGACGCGTTCCAGTCGCGCGCTCGGCACGAACCGACGCCAGGTCTACTCGACCTCGTCGACGCCGTGCGAGCGGACGTTGAGTACCTGACCCACGATTCCCCTCTCCGCCGCGTGGGGGCGCGGCATCCGTCCATCTTCCCTCCCACGCGGGCCGTCCCGTGATCGACGCGTCCGCGAGGCGGCGCGGCGGGGCCCGGGTGGGGCGCGCCGGTGGCCGGGGTGTGTCAAGGGGGAGGGGCCGGGGAGGACGGCCCTCTTGGATGGAAGGGCCCCCCGGGGCGGAGGCGCACGCGAGCGTGTGCGCGAGAAAGGATCACCATGAGCGACGCTTCGATCGACCCCACGCGCGACGGCGCGACCGACTCCGGAACCCCCAGCTCGGACGTGGGCGCCGCCGGTGTGCAGCCGCTTCGCGACGGCGACACCTCGATCGAGCCGGACCCGGCCCTCGACCCCGCACAGGCGGAGTGGGACGCCACGACGGCCCTCGACGAGGGCGCGGATCCCGAGGACATCGACCCGGTCACCGCCACGGGCGCCGACCCGGCCGAGATCCCCTCGGACGACGACGACATCCCCCTCGCGGACATCCACCCCGAGGACACCGGCACCGACTCGCAGGGCGAGGACCCCGGTGTGGTGGAGCTCGGCGAGGAGGGCCAGGGCGACCTCGCCCCCGAGGACTACTGACGACGCCGCGTCGCCCCGGTCCTGCTGCGGCGGGGCGGGGCGCCGCCGTCTTCGCACGCCGCGGGAACGGGGCGCCGTGCTCGGACGGGCGCCGCGCTCGTGCGAGCCGCGCTCCGGAGGATGGGTCGCGGTGCCGGCCCCGGTGATCCGTGTCCCGCTCGGGTGCGTCAGATCTCCGGAGCGCGGCACAGCCGGGCACGCCGCAGCTCTCGGACGGGTGTCGCGGGAAGACGCACCTGCCGCCCCGCGTAGGAGACACCGCCCCGCAGCCGCAGCCCGAGCGCGACCCAGCTCGTGGCGGCCCGCTCGGCGACCCAGGCCGGGGCCCACAGCGCACTGGTCCGGGGGAAGACCCCGGCGCCCCGGTCGCGCCGCCGCCCGTGCTCGGCCAGCAGCACCGACAGCACCAGCATCGCGAGCAGTCCCGCGGGGCGCCGGCGCAGCGCGACCAGCGCCGGCGCGAGGGCGAGCTCGACGGCGAACCGTCGCGGCTGGGCGAGGCTGTCGTAGGCCTGACGGACCCGCTGCGAGCGGAAGTGCCGGGCCGTCGGCGGCCGGCGGACGACGAAGAGGTCGCGGCAGACGCGGACCCGGCCACCCGCGGCCCGCACCGTCCGCTCCATCTCGAGATTCTCGAACAGCGCATCGGCGTCGTAGCCCCCGGTCCGCTGCAGCGCGGAGCGCCGGACTCCGTACGTGCCGGGGTAGTCCGCCGCGACGGCGCGATTCAGCAGCGAGCGGGCCGTGTCCCACCGCGCATGCCACGGGAGGGGCCGGAAGACGTTCTGCGGTGCGACGACGTCGGCGACGGCGAGCTCGGCCACCACGGCGGCGAGCGTGGCCCGGGTGTGACGGACGTCGTCGTCGGCGAGGACCACGAGCTCGTGGCGGGCGACGGCCAGTCCGCTGAGGACGCCGCGCACCTTGCCGTTGGCCCCGGCGGTGACGGTCGGAGCGAGATGACGGACGCGGTCGGCCCAGGCCGAGGCGTGCGCGGCGAAGAGCGCAGGCGGCGACCCGTCGACGACGGTGACGTCGATCCAGGCCGACAGCGATGCGAGGTAGTGCGTGAGCTCGGGGAGGTCGCGATCGTCCTCCCACCGCAGCGGCAG
>VGAV01000237.1 GCA_016870695.1 Actinomycetota bacterium
TCACGCGGCCGCGCGCCTGGCCCACCAGCTTGCCGGAGGCGGCCTTGTCCGCCGGGGCGACGTTGCGCAGCTGGGCGTTCAGCCGCGCGAGCGGGGACTGCTCCCCCGTGTGCGCGGAACGGGCCGCTTTGAGGTCGGCGGTCGTCGCGGCGGCGGCGATCGCCGCGAGAGCGGCGTCGACGGCGGAGGCGACGGCCTCGGGCGTGATCTCGGGTGCGTCGGACACGAGATGAGAGTCTACCGACGGGCGGGGTGCTCCCCCGCCCGTCGGCGGGTGTCAGAGGCTGGTGCCGTCGTGCCGACCGAGGCCGCGCTGCGCCACGATCAGCTCGGTGTCCGTCCCCGCCTGCTGGGCGGGCTGTGCGGCCGCGGCCACGGCGGTGACCCGGGGCGAGCGGCGGAGACGCTTCTCCACGAGATTCGCCACGAACGACAGAACCAGGCACAACGTGATGTAGATCGCCCCGACGATGATCGTGGCCGGGATGATCGGCGACCCCACGCTGGGCTGAGCACCGATGTACTTCGCGTAGAACAACAGTTCCGGGTAGGTGATGATGAACCCGAGCGCCGTGTCCTTGAGCGTCACGACGAGCTGCGCGATGATCACCGGCATCATGGCCCGGATGGCCTGCGGGAGCAGGATGAGACGCATGACGCCGGCCTTGCGCAGGCCGATCGCGTACCCCGACTCGCTCTGGCCGCGCGGCAGCGACTCCACACCCGCGCGGATCACCTCGGCGAGGACCGACCCGTTGTAGCAGATGAGCGCGATGACGACGGCCCAGTACGGCTCCATGCGAACACCGATGACCGGGAACCCGTAGTACAGCAGGAACATGAAGACGAGCACGGGGATCGCGCGGAAGACCTCGATGACCGCGGTGAAGGGCCACCGGACCCACGCGTGGTCGGACAGTCGGCCGATGGCGAGCACGAAGCCGAGGGCCAGCGCACCGACCGCCGCGGCCGCGAACGCGGAGAGCGTCGCGACGGTCGCTTCGAGGATGCTCGCCCACACGTTGGTGTAGGTGAAGGCCGACCACTTCTGGGCGGTGAACTGGCCCGTGGCCGCGAGCCTCCACACGAGGAAGCCGATGATCGCGAGCACCACCAGGATGGTGATCACACCCAGGATGCGGTTGCGGGCGACCGCCTTGGGTCCGGGGACGTCGTACAGGACGCTGCTCATCGCGCCACCCTCCAGCGGTTCTCGAGCGATCGCTGCAGCCAGGACAGCAGCAGGACGAGGGCGACGAACACCACCATCACCCAGAGGATGACGATGAAGGCGTTCTCACCTCGCTCGCTCAGGTAGTTGCGGACCGAGCCGAGGTTGACGATGGAGAACCCCGCGGCGACGGTGGTGTTCTTCAGCAGGGCGATGAAGACGCTCATCATCGGAGGGATGACGGAGCGGAACGCCTGCGGCAGGACGACGAGCGACATGACCTGTCCGAAGCCGAGGCCGAGAGCGCGTGCGGCCTCGGCCTGGCCGACCGGCACCGTGTTCACACCGGAGCGGATGGCCTCCGCGACGTAGGTCGCGGTGTACACGCCGAGGGCGCAGATGCCGAGCGTCAGCGACACGTCGCCCGTGAGACGCAGTCCGAGCAGGGGCGGCAGGGCGAACACGAAGGCGAAGAAGACGAGCGTCAGCGGCGTGTTGCGGATGGCGCTGACGTAGAGGGTCCCGACCGCACGCGCGATCGGAACGGGCGAGACGCGCATCGCGCCCACGATGATGCCGAGGACCAACGCGAGCGCGCCGCCCGCGAAGAACAGCACGAGCGTACCGAGAAGGGCCTCGCTCCACACGTCGAGGTTGTCGAAGATGACACCCATGCGTGCTCCTTGTCGTTGTCAGGTGCCGGGGGGCGGCGCGATGCGCCACCCCCCGGACAGGATCACTCGTCGGCGGTGGGCTGCTCGCCCTGGATGCCGGCCGGCGCGAGGTTCTTGTCGAACAGGGCGGTCCACACGTCGCCACCGTCGTTGAAGAGGGTGTTGATGTGGTCCTTCAGCACGGTGTCGCCCTTGGGCAGGCCGACGCCGTAGCGCTCCTCGCTGAAGGTCTCACCGGCGATCTTGAAGGTCTCGGGCTCCTGGGCCACATAGCCCGCCAGGATGGCCTGGTCGGTGGTGACGGCGTCGACGGAGCCCGCGCGCAGCTGCTCGAGGCACTGGGTGTAGGTGTCGTACTCGACGGTGTCGCCGGGGCTGTACTCGTCGCGGATGCGCTGCAGCGGGGTCGAGCCGGTCACCGAGCAGACGATCTTCCCGGCCAGGTCGTCGGGACCGTTGATGGAGTCGTCGTCCGCGGCGACCAGCAGACCCTGGCCCGTGATCAGGTAGGGCCCGGCGAAGTCGATGGACTCCTTGCGCTTGTCGGTGATGGAGTACGTCCCGACGTAATAGTCGATGTTGCCGTTGACGAGCTCCTGCTCGCGGTTAGCCGAAGGGATCGTCTTGTACTCGATCTGGTCGGCATCGAAGCCGAGCGACGCGGCGATCCACTGGGAGATCTCCACGTCGAACCCGCCGCGCTCGTCGGTCAGGGGGTCCTTGAAGCCGAGGCCGGGCTGGTCCTCCTTGACGCCGACGACGACCTTGTCCGCGGCCACCATGCGGTCGTAGGTGGGGCTGCCGTCGAGCGAGACGTCGGAGGCGACCTCCCACAGCTGGTCGCTGGAGCCCTCGGAGGCTCCGGGAGCGGCGCCGGGGGTGCCGCTGTTGCAGGCCGTCAGGCCGAGCAGGCCGGCGGCGACGATGCCGACGCCCGCGAGAAAACGAGACTTGCGCATGTGATTCTCCTTGGTTACGTGTGCTGTGTGTGCTGTGCGGATATGGGTTCGGAAGCGCCACGACGCCGGTCGAGCGGCGGCGGGGCGGAGCGGGGGCGGCGGATGAACCTCCTCGTTCGTCGCCGGCGATGACTCAGTGCGTGATGAGCTTGGAGAGGAAGTCCTTTGCGCGGTCGGACCGCGGGCTGGTGAAGAACTGCTCCGGCGGCGCCTGCTCGACGATCTGACCGTCGGCCATGAAGACGACGCGGTTCGCCGCCTTGCGGGCGAAGCCCATCTCGTGCGTGACGACGATCATCGTCATGCCCTCGGCGGCCAGCCCGACCATGACGTCGAGGACCTCGTTGATCATCTCCGGGTCGAGCGCCGAGGTCGGCTCGTCGAACAGCATGACCTTCGGCCTCATCGCGAGGGCGCGGGCGATGGCGACGCGCTGCTGCTGACCGCCGGACAGCTGCGCGGGCAGCTTGTCGGCCTGGTGACCCACGCCGACCCGGTCCAGGAGCGCGCGCGCCTCCTTCTCGGCATCCGCCTTCTTCATCTTGCGGACCTTCATCGGTCCGAGCGTGACGTTCTCGAGGATCGTCAGGTGCGCGAAGAGGTTGAACGACTGGAACACCATGCCGACGTCGGCGCGCAGCGCGGCCAGGCCCTTCCCCTCCTTGGGAAGCTCCTTGCCGTCGATCGTGATGACGCCGCTCGTGATGGTCTCGAGGCGGTTGATCGTGCGGCACAGCGTCGACTTGCCGGAGCCGGACGGGCCGATGACGACGACGACCTCGCCGCGGTCGACCGTGAGGTCGATGTCCTTCAAAGCCTGGAACTGTCCGTAGTGCTTCTGCACATCGGAGATGACGACCAAGGGCTCGGAGCCCGTGGGGGGAACGGGTGTGGACATGCTCTCACCCTACGAGAGGGGCACCGCCGCAACCACATCGGAACGCACGCCTTAACCGTTCCGTAACAGCCCGCCTCAGCCGGCGCGCTGCGCGAACGCGGTCTCGTAAAGGCAGACGCTGGCGGCCGTCGCGAGGTTCAGCGACTCCGCCCGCCCGTAGATCGGCAGACGCAGCGCCTGGTCGGCGTGCGACAGCGCGGCCTCATCCAGACCCCGCGCCTCGTTCCCGAACAGCCAGGCCGTCGGCTCCGCGAGACGGTCCCGGGATGCCACGAAGTCGTCGCCGTCGACATCGGCGGCGACCACGCGGAGACCGGCCTCGTGAATGCGCTCGACCACGTCGCCGAGCTCGAGGTCCACCGCGACGGGCACATGGAACAGGGACCCGGTCGTGGAGCGGACGACCTTCGGGTTGTAGGGGTCGACGGTGCGGCCCGTGAGGATGACGGCGTCGGCCCCGGCCGCGTCGGCGGCGCGGATGATCGTCCCCAGGTTGCCGGGATCGCGCACCTCCTCGCAGATCGCGATGAGGCGCGGCTCCCCCGCGAGGATGTCCTTCAGGGCGGTGGGCGCCTGCCGGGCGACGGCCACGATCCCCTGCGGGGTGACGGTGTCGGCCATGGCATCCAGGACCGCCTCCGTCGTGAACTGCAGGTCGACGCCCGCCTCCTCGGCAGCCTCACGGATGTCGGCGTGCTTCTCGAGCGCCGTCGGGGTGCCGTAGAGCTCGAGGACGGTGCCGGGCGCCCACGCGAGCGCCTCGCGCGCGGCCTGCGGGCCTTCGAGCAGGAACAATCCGGTCTCTTGACGCGCCGCCCGCTTGCTCAGCTTCGCAACGGCGCGCACGCGCGGGGATCGGGGGTTCTCGAGCACGCGATCAGTGTAGGTCGGGCGCGGGTCGCGGCCCGGCCGCCGCGCTCGGGAACGCCGAACGGGCGCCCTCCGAAGAGGACGCCCGTTCGTGATGAGGACGCGTGTTACGCGGTCTTCGCAGCGTTGACGTCGCTGGGCAGCGCAGCCTTCGCGGTCGCGACGA
>VGAV01000238.1 GCA_016870695.1 Actinomycetota bacterium
TCGAGCACGAGCGCACCGGCAAGCAGTCGCAGCGCGGGGCCGTGAAGCCGGCCTCCGGCAGCGCGCCGTACCAGGTGCAGGCGTCGGCCGAGCTCTCCTCCTGCACGGTCGGGCAGCAGGTCGAGGCCACCTGGTCGTCCAGCAACGGCGCCGCGGCCGGCACCGTCGACTACTCCGGCGTCGTCTACCGCGACGCATCGGGCGCACGGGTAGACCCCGGCGAGACCCCCCGCACCGTCCCCGCCGGGACCGCGACGGTCTCGGGCATCCGCGTGACGATCGACTGGTCCGCCCAGGGATGGGGCCTTTCGAACGCCGTCCTCCCGGTCTCCGGCTCCTGCCGTGCCGGCTGATCCCGTCCCCTCCTCTCCCCCACACCGAAGGACACGCACCGCATGACGATCACCCAGGAGCAGGCCACCTGGTTCGCCCAGACCTTCTCGCAGATCGCCGACAACGTCGAGCGCGCCGTGCTCGGCAAGCGCCACGTGGTCGAGCTCGTGCTCACCGCGATGCTCAGCGACGGCCACGTCCTCCTCGAGGACGTCCCGGGGACGGGCAAGACCTCGCTCGCGCGCGCTGTCGCGCAGTCGGTGCAGGGGACGAACACCCGCATCCAGTTCACGCCCGACCTGCTCCCGGGCGACATCACCGGCATCACGGTCTACGACCAGCAGACCGGGAAGTTCGAGTTCCACGCGGGCCCCATCTTCGCCAACATCGTGCTCGCCGACGAGATCAACCGTGCCAGCCCGAAGACCCAGGCCGCGCTCCTGGAGGTCATGGAGGAGGGACGCGTCACCATCGACGGCGTCTCCCGTGAGGTCGGCGTGCCCTTCCTCGTGCTCGCGACGCAGAACCCCGTCGAGCAGGCCGGCACCTACCGGCTGCCCGAGGCGCAGCTGGACCGCTTCCTCCTGCGCACCTCCCTCGGCTACCCCGACCACGCGGCGACGGTCCGCATCCTCGACGGTGCGCCGGTGGCCACCGGCGACCTGCGCCCGATCATCACGCCGCAGGCCCTCGTCGGCATGGCCGACCTCGCGGCCAACGTCTACGTGGACGCCCTCGTCCTCGACTACATCGCCCGGCTCGTGGACGCCACGCGGTCGGCCGACGAGGTGCGCCTCGGCGTCAGCATCCGCGGGGCGCTCGCCCTCACGCGCGCGACGCGCGCCCGCGCCGCCTCTCAGGGACGCACCTACGCGACCCCGGACGATGTGAAGGCCCTGGCCGTGCCCGTCCTCTCGCACCGCCTGATCCTGCACCCCGAGGCGGAGTTCGACGGCGTGACGCAGGAGGCGGTCGTGGGCCAGGTCCTGCTCGACACGCTGCCCCCCACGCAGCGCGAAAGCGCATGAGACGCCTCGCCGGCGGCATCCATCCCGGTCCCGGCCCGGCGGCCGTGACCGCCTCAGGCGTGCGGATGCCGCGATGACCGATCTTCGCACCGAGTCCCGCCTCACCCGTACCTCGGCGGGCACCATGGCCACGGGGTCGCGGACATCGATCACCTCCACGTCGTCGCGTCGACAGCGCCGTCTCGTGCGCGCGATCGTCCGGGCGGCCGAGATCTGGCGCGTCGTCGTCGCAGCCGTGGTCGCTGCGGTGCGGTGGGCGGGACGCACGGTCCGGCCGGCGGGGGCGCTCGTCGCCGTCGCCGCGACCGCTGGGCTGCTGCTGGGCGTGGCCTTCGGCTGGGTCGAGTGGATGGTCGCGGGGGCGGTGTCGCTCGCGCTGCTCGTCATGAGCGTGCCGTTCCTGTTCGGCGCCCGGGCCTACGACGTCGACCTGGCGCTCACGCACGAGCGCGTGGTCGCCGGTCAGGGGGTCACCGGTGCGCTCGTCGTCCGCAACGAGGGCTCCCGTCTCGCCCTCCCGGGGCGGCTGGACATCCCCGTCGGCCGCGGTCTCGTCGAGTTCGGCGTCCCGCTGCTGCGTCCGGGGCAGAGCGTCTCCGAGCCGCTCGAGGTCCCCGCACTTCCGCGCGGGATCGTCCGCGTGGGACCCGTCACCACCGTCCGCAGCGACCCCCTGGGGCTTCTGCGGCGCGAGCACGCGTTCGACGACGTGCACGACCTGTACGTGCACCCCCGCACGGTGGGGCTGCCGTCCACCAGCGCCGGGCTGATCCGCGACCTGGAGGGCAACGCCACGCGGCGGCTCGTCGACGCGGACATGTCCTTCCACGCCATCCGCGAGTACGTGCCGGGGGACTCCCGCCGGCAGATCCACTGGAAGTCCACCGCCAAGACGGGGCGCCTGATGGTGCGCCAGTACGAGGAGTCCCGCCGGTCGCGCATGGCGGTCGTCCTGGGCGCCGCCGACGCCGAGTTCCTCGACGGCGACGAGTACGAGCTCGCCGTGAGCGCCGCCGCGTCGCTGGGACTCCGCGCGGTCCGGGACGCCCGCGATGTCGCGGTCGTGACCGGCTCCGAGATCCCGCGCGTCGTGAAGGGTCGTCTACGGGCCGTCCGGAACATCGCGACGGTGACCCCCCGCGCCATGCTGGACGGGTTCAGCGCGCTGGAGCGCTTCGAGAACACGATGGCGGTCGAGGACGTCTGCCGGCTGACCTCCGAGGCGAACGAGCGCCTGTCCATCGCGTTCGTCGTCACCGGATCCCTCGTCCCCGTCGCGCGACTGCGGCAGGCCGCGCTCGCCTTCCCCGCCGACACGGCCGTGGCCGCGGTGGTGTGCGACGAGCGGGCCCACCCGCGCATGCAGGCGGTGTCGGGCCTGACGGTCCTGACCATCGGAACCCTCGACGACCTCGCGGGACTTCTCGTGCGCGGAGCGACGTCGTGAGCGCGGGACGCGGCGACGCCGCGGCGCGTCGGCGGGTCGTCTCGGGCGCGCTCTACACCGCGGCCGCCGCGGCTCTCGCCGCGGTGGCGGCCTGGCCGGTCTACGCGGGCGGCGCGTTCCTCGTCCTGGCGGCCGTCTCCGCCGTCGTCGCCGCCGCCGTGACGGCGTTCGCCGGCTGGCGGCGGTGGAGCGGGTGGACCGTGGCCGCCACCCTCGGCGGCGCGTTCGTCGTGCTGGCGGTGCCGCTCGCCGTGCCCTCGCGGCTCGGCGGTCCGGCGGAGATCCTCCGCGGGCTCGGGGAGGCGCTCGCGGGCCTCGTGCTGGCCTGGAAGGACCTGGTCACCGTCGACCTCCCGGTCGGCACGTACCGCAACCTCCTGGTCCCGGCGCTCGTGGTGTTCCTCGTCGGGACGGCCCTCACCCTGCGCCTGTCGTGGCGCACCGACCGGCTCGCCGTCGCGGCGGTGGTGCCGGGTCTGGCCATGTCGGGCTTCGGCCTGTTCTTCGGTCGGACCTCGACGAGCGCTCCGCTGACGATCGGTCCGGTCACCCTCCCCGCTCCCGTCGAGACCGCGACGGGTCTGCTGGCGCTGGTCACCGCGATGCTGTGGCTCGCCTGGCGCTCGCACGACGAACGCGTGCGCGCGCTCGACCGTGCGGCCGAGAGCGGCCCTGTGCCGACGACGCGCCGTTCGTCGCCCGCGGACCGCCGCCGCACGGCCCTCGGCGCGGCGATGCTCGCCGTCGCCGTCGTCGCCGCGGTCGCGGTCGTGCCCGCCGCCGCGCGGGACGCCGACCGCCAGGTCCTGCGCGCGGCCACCGGCCCGGAGCGTCAGATTGCCGCCGCGGTGAGTCCGCTGGCGGAGTACCGCGCGATGTTCTCGGACGAGCGGGCCGACGAGGTGCTCTTCACCGTGACGGGGGACGACGGCGTTCTGCCGGAGCGGATCCGCGTCGCGACGCTCGACTCCTACGACGGCGAGGTCTTCCGCGCGTCCGGCGCCGAGAGCGGGCGTTTCGTGCGCGTGCCCTCCCGGATCGATCCGGGGGAGGGACGCGAGGTCGACGCGCGGGTGCTCATCGACGCGTGGGACGGGATCTGGATGCCGACGGCGGGCAGCCTCGCCCGGGTGCGGTTCGACGGCGAGCGGCAGACGCTGCTCGCGGACAGCTTCTACTACAGCGCCGGGGCGCAGGCCGGCGTCCAGACGGCCGACGGCGGCCTGGAGCCGGGCGACGGCTACGTCCTCTCGGCGGTCGAGCCCGCGACGACCGACCTGGCCGCACTCGAGGCGCCCGGGGCCGGCGACGCGACGCGCGGGGGCGACAACCTGCGTCGTTGGGTGGAGGAGCACGCCACCGGCGAGGGCGGCGCGGCACTGGACGCGCTCGTGCGACTGCTGCGCGACCGCGGATACCTCAGCCACGGCCTGCTGCCCGCCGAGGGCGCGCCGGCCCCCGCGTGGACCGCCGAGCTTCCCGGGTACCAGCTGCAGCCCAGCGCGTCGGGACACTCCCTCGCCCGCATCGACCTGATGTTCTCGCGGCTCCTGGAGCGCGAGGGCGACGCCCGCGCCGAGACCACCGGCAACTACGTGGCCGCGGTCGGCGACGACGAGCAGTTCTCCGTCGCGGCGGCGCTCATCGCGCGCGAGCTCGGCTTCCCGTCCCGCGTCGTGGTGGGTGCGCGGCTGACGTCCCCCGATCCCGGTGTCAGCACGTGCACCGACGGCGTCTGCCGTGCGCAGGACCTGACGGCATGGACCGAGGTCCGCGGCGTCGACGGACGATGGATGCCGCTCGACGTCACGCCGCAGTGGGAGCAGTCGCCGAGCCTCGAGGTCACCGAGCAGCGGGATCCCGAGATCGTCACGGAGGTGCGGCCCGACACGGTGGAGGAGGTCGTCCCGCCCGACCCGGTCCAG
>VGAV01000239.1 GCA_016870695.1 Actinomycetota bacterium
CACATGCGCGACGACTTCCCGACGCGCGACGACGAGAAGTACATGCAGCACACCATGGCGTACCTGTCCGGCGACCCCCACTCGTCGCACCCCGCCGATCACATCGAGCTGGGCTGGAAGCCCGTGGTGTTCACCAAGAACGAGGCCGGCGAGCTGCGCTACCCGCCCCTGGAGAGGAAGTACTGATGGCATCCACCGTCATCGACACCGTCGACACCTCCGACGAGATCGAGCAGGCTCCCGCCGACACCGGCATCCAGTCGTTCATCGTCACCTTCAACGTCCGTCGCTTCAACCCGGAGGTCGACGACGAGCCCCGCTGGGTGGACTACGACGTCGAGCTGTACTCGACGGACCGCGTCCTCGACGCGCTGCACAAGATCAAGTGGGAGGTCGACGGCTCGCTCGCGTTCCGCCGTTCCTGCGCGCACGGCATCTGCGGATCGGATGCCATGCGCATCAACGGCCGCAACCGTCTGGCGTGCAAGACCCTCATCAAGGACCTCGACATCTCGCAGCCGATCTACGTCGAGGCGATCAAGGGCCTGCCGCTCGAGAAGGACCTCATCGTCGACATGGAGCCGTTCTTCGCCTCCTACCGCGAGGTGCAGCCGTTCCTCATCTCGAGCTCCAAGCCCGAGCCGGGCAAGGAGCGCGTGCAGTCGATCGTCGACCGCGAGGTCTTCGACGACACCACCAAGTGCATCCTGTGCGCCGCGTGCACCTCGTCGTGCCCCGTCTTCTGGACCGACGGCCAGTACTTCGGCCCGGCGGCGATCGTGAACGCGCACCGGTTCATCTTCGACTCGCGCGACGACGCGGGCGACGTGCGCCTGGACATCCTCAACAACAAGGAGGGCGTCTGGCGCTGCCGCACGACCTTCAACTGCACCGAGGCGTGCCCCCGAGGCATCGAGGTCACCAAGGCCATCGCCGAGGTCAAGCAGGCGGTCCTCCGCGGCGGTCGCTGAGCACCCCTCTCCCGAAGCGGGGGCGGTCCTTCGGGATCGCCCCCGCTTCGTCGTCCCCGGGAGAGGGATGCCACCGGCCGGCGGCCGCGGGAGGGGCGGCATCCATTGATTAGGCTCGTGGCGTGACCGAGACGCGCGACGATCCCCGGCCGCTGCCGGCGACCTCGCGGGACGAGTCGTCGCTGCGCGATCGGCTCGAGTCGGCGCAAGCCTCGCTGCGCGAACGCCTCGACGAGCCGATCGAGAAGGTGTCGCGGATCGCGGGCTGGTTCCCCATCCGCGTCTGGCGGCACTACCTGCAGCACAACGGCTTCCTGCTCGCGGCGGGCATGAGCTTCCAGGCGCTGTTCGCCGTCTTCGGCGCGATCTATCTCGCGTTTGCGGGCGTCGGCGTGTGGCTGGGCGGGTCGCGCGCGGCGATCACGACGCTCATCGACATCATCAACAGCTACATCCCCGGCATCATCAGCGAGCAGGGACTCGTCAAGCCGGACGACGTGGAGAGCATCGCCCACGACAGCGGGCGGCTGCTCAGCATCACGGGCGCCTTCGCCATCGTGGTCGTCGTGTGGACCGCGACCGGCTTCGTCACGTTCGCGCGCCGTGCGGTGCGCGACACCTTCGGACTGCCCTTCGACCTCCGCAGCTTCGTCATGCTCAAGGCGCGGGACTTCGTCGCCGCCCTCCTCTTCGGTGTCTCGCTGCTGATCGGTGCCCTGCTCGGCTCCGTCGCCACGGGCGCGATCGACCTCGTCTTCTCGCTGCTGTCGTGGGATCGGGAGTCCGTGTGGTGGTCGATCGGCGCCCGGGCGATCTCGCTCGCCGTCGCGTTCGCTCTGAACACGGTGGCCCTGGCCTGCCTGTTCCGCTTCCTGACCGGGACATCCCTCCGTTGGCGCCGGATCTGGCCTGGCGCGCTCGTCGGCGCGACGGGCATGGTCCTCCTGCAGGTCGCTGCGGGCTTCCTCTTCGTCTACACGCCGTCCAACCCGCTGCTGGCCACCTTCGCGATCTTCATCGGCTTCCTCCTGTGGTTCCGGCTGATCGGCATCGTCATCCTCCTCGCCGCCGCGTGGATCGCCGTGGCCGCCGGCGACCGCGACGTGCCCCTGCGCTCCGCCGAGGACCGGCGGGCGATGGAGCAGGCCGCCATCGTCATCGCCGCGCAGGTGCGCGTGCGCGAGGCGGAGCGCGAGCTGGCACTGGCGCGGTGGCCGCGGCGCGGCGGTGCGCGCCGGCGGCTGGCGGCGGCGGAGAAGGCGCTCGCGCGCGCGGAGGCCGACTCGCCGGGTCCGCGGCGCGCGTCCCTGCTTCCCGACTGAGCCCACGGCCATCCCTGCTGTTCCCGGTGGCGTCGCCGGAGTGGGGCCGCGAAGCCGTCCCGGGCCCGATGTCGGAGGCCCGCGTTACGCTCGTCGGGTGTCTCGCACTCTTCGTATCGTGTCCGTGAACGTCAACGGCATCCGCGCCGCCGTCCGCAAGGGCATGACCGAATGGGTGGAGGCCTCCGGCGCCGACATCCTCGCACTGCAGGAGGTGCGCGCGACGGCCGACCAGCTCGCCGAGGCGCTCCCCGGATGGCACATCGTGAACGACGAGGCCCTCCAGAAGGGACGCGCCGGTGTCGCGGTCGTGAGTCGCATGCCCGCGACGGCCACGCGCGCGGTGCTGGGACCCGAGCCCCTGGATGCCACCGGCCGCTGGATCGAGACGGACTTCGACGTCGACGGCGAGACCCTCACCGTGGTCAGCGCGTACGTCCACAGCGGGGAAGTCGACACGCCCAAGCAGGAGGCGAAGTGGCTGTTCCTCGACGCGATGGAGCGGCGTCTGAACGAGCTCTCCGCCGAGCGCGAGCTGGCGGTCGTGATGGGCGACCTGAACGTCGGCCACCGCGAGCTCGACATCAAGAACTGGAAGGGCAACCGCAAGAACTCCGGGTTCCTCCCCCGTGAGCGCGCGTACTTCGACCGGTTCTTCGGCCCCGCGGGCGAGACCGTCACGGGAGTCGACGGATCCGAGGGCCCGGGTCTCGGCTGGGTCGACGTCGGTCGGCGTCACGCGGGCGAGGTGGACGGCCCGTACACCTGGTGGTCGATGCGCGGGAAGGCGTTCGACACGGACACCGGCTGGCGCATCGACTACCACGTCGCCACCCCGGCCCTCGCGGACCGCGCGTCCGGCTACCGCGTCGACCGGGCGGCATCCTGGGACACCCGCTGGAGCGACCACGCGCCCGTCATCGTCGACTACGAGATCGGGTGACGCGCGGAGGCTGAGGCGCGACGAGCGCCGGGGGCATCGCGGGTGAGCACGCGACGGCTCCGCGGGCGAGGGCTCAGCGGGCGAGGGCTGCGCAGGCGAGGGCTGCGCAGGCAGGGGCGGGCGGCCCGACGCCTAGGATTGTCCGGTGACCACGCAGCGCCTCTACTCCGGAATGCAGCCCTCCGCCGACAGCCTCCAGATCGGCAACTATATCGGGGCCCTCCTCCAGTGGCGCACGCTGCAGGACGAGTACGACGCCTTCTTCTCCGTCGTCGACCTGCACGCCCTCACCCAGCCGGGCGACCCGGCCGAGCGCCGCGAGAAGACCCGCCGCACCGCGGCGCAGTACATCGCCGCGGGGATCGAGCCGTCCAAGTCGACCCTCTACGTGCAGTCGCACGTGCCCGCCCACGCCGAGCTGCAGTGGATCCTTTCCACCCTCACCGGTTTCGGCGAGGCCGGCCGCATGACCCAGTTCAAGGACAAATCCGCCCGATACGGGACGGATGCCACCAACGTGGGCCTCTTCACCTACCCGGTCCTCATGGCCGCAGATATCCTGCTGTACCAGACCGACGTCGTCCCCGTCGGCGACGACCAGAAGCAGCACATCGAGCTGACGCGTGACCTCGCAGAGCGGTTCAATCAGCGCTTCGGCGAGACGTTCGCCATGCCGAAGCCGATGATCCAGCGCGAGACCGCCCGCATCTACGACCTGCAGAACCCGACGGCCAAGATGTCCAAGTCGGCCGAGAGCGACGCCGGGGTGCTGTGGATGCTCGACGAGCCGAAGGTCAGCGCGAAGAAGATCATGCGCGCGGTGACCGACTCCGAGGGCGCGGTGCGGTTCGACCGCGAGGCAAAGCCCGGGGTGTCCAACCTGCTGGTGATCTACTCGGCGCTGACCGGCCGGGAGATCTCGGCCATCGAGGACGAGTACGCCGGGCGCGGGTACGGCGACTTCAAGAAGGGCCTCGCCGAGGTCGTCGTCGCCGAGTTCGAGCCCGTCCGCGAGCGAGCCCTCGAGCTGCTGGCCGACCCCGCCGAGCTGGACCGCGTGCTCGCGCACAACGCCGACCGCGCGGCATCCGTCGCCGAGAAGACCCTGGCGGACGTCTACGACCGCATCGGGCTGCTGCGCCGCGGCTGACCGCGCCCGCTCCCCTGCCGAGAAACGCTCTCTGCCCCGAGAAACGCCCGCACCCGGCGTTTCCCCGCGCACGGAGCGTTTCTCGCACGACGGCACGGGAGCGGGGACGCTCCGAAGAACGGCCCCGCCCTCGACGTGTCAGACCGTGCGGCGTCGGCGGAGGATCATCAGCAGCACGCCGAGCGAGACGGCCGCGGCGGCGACGATCCCGGCCGGCAGCAGCGCGTCGGCCGACGAGCCGGCGTCGGGGTGGCCGTGACCTCGGGCGAGGCCGACACAACACCTCGTTTCGTTTTGTGTCATGACGCGATGGTCCGTCGCGGACGCACGGTGCCGGAT
>VGAV01000240.1 GCA_016870695.1 Actinomycetota bacterium
CGTCATCGTGCCCCTGCTCGTGCTGCTGCTCGGCTTCGATCAGCGTCGCGCCGCCGGCACCTCCCTCGCGGCGATCGTGCCGACCGCCTCGGTCGGCGTCATCTCCTACGCCGTCGGCGGCGACGTCGCCTGGATCCCGGCGCTCATCCTCGCCGCGGGAGCCGTCATCGGCGCGCAGATCGGCACGTGGCTGCTGCCCAAGCTGTCGCAGACCGCGCTGCGCTGGTCGTTCGTCGCCTTCCTCCTCGCCGTCATGGTGAGCCTCTTCTTCGTCATCCCCTCGCGCGACGCGGAGCTCCCGCTGACCTGGCTCACCGGCCCCGGCCTCGCCGTGCTCGGCGTGATCACCGGCATCCTGGCGGGACTCCTCGGGGTGGGCGGCGGGATCATCGTCGTCCCCGCGCTGGTCCTCCTCTTCGGAACGAGCGACCTCATCGCGAAGGGCACGTCGCTGCTCATGATGATCCCGACCGCGATCTCGGGCACCGTCGGCAACCTCCGCCGGTCGAACGTCGACCTCCCCGCCGCGCTCTGCGTCGGACTGGCGGCGTGTACGACGACGGCCCTGGGTGCGTTCCTCGCGCACCTGCTCGACCCGTTCGTGGCCAACATCCTCTTCGCGGCCTTCCTGCTGTTCATCGCCACGCAGATGGCGATCAAGGCGGTGCGCGGGCGGCACCAGCGCTGACCCCGGGCGGCGTCGGGCGTTCCGGCCCCGCCGGTAGACTTGCAGGGTGCCCGTGAATCCCGAACTGGTCGGCCGCGCCTTCGCGCCGACCGCGCCGTATCTGGTCGGCCGCGAGAAGGTGCGCGAGTTCGCCCGCGCCGTCTTCGCCGAAGCCCCGCAGCACTCCGACCCCGAGGCCGCTCGCACCCTCGGCTACGCCGACGTCGTCGCACCGCCGACGTTCGCCATGGTGGTGCAGGACCTCACCCTCCAGCAGCTCCTCGGCGACCCCGACTCGGGGATCGTGCTCTCCCGCCTCGTGCACGCGGAGCAGCGCTTCCGTTACTCCCGCCCCATCGTCGCGGGTGACGAGCTGGTGGCGACGCTGTCGGTCACCGGCATCCGGAGCATGGGCGGCGGGACGATGATCACGAGCGAGGCGGAGATCGTGGATGCCGCCGGCGCCCACGTCGTCACCACGACGAGCGTCCTGCTGGCCGGGGAGGCCGACGCATGACCGGCTTCGTCGTCGGTGACGTCATCGCCGAGCGCTCGGTCCACCTGACCCGCGAGGCGCTCGTGCGCTACGCCGGGGCGTCGGGGGACTTCAACCCGATCCACTACCGCGACGACGTCGCGGCCGCCGTGGGGCTGCCCGGCGTGCTCGCGCACGGCATGCTCACCATGGGCGTCGCCGTCGGCACCCTCGCCGAGGCGCTCGGCGACACGGGGCGCATCATCGAGTACGGGGTGCGCTTCACCCGTCCTGTCGTCGTCGACCCCGAGACCGGGGCGGAGCTGCACGTGAGCGCCAAGGTCGGTGCCGTCGACGACGAGACCGCCCGCATCGACCTCACCGTCACCTTCGCCGGCACGACCGTGCTCGGCAAGGCGCAGGTGCGCGTGCGGCTGTCCTGACGTCATGCCCGAGGTTCCCCCCGTCCCCCTGTCTCAGCTGACGACGCTGCGCACCGGCGGCGTCCCCGCACGGATGATCGAAACGTCCTCGTCCGACGAGCTCGTCGCCGCGCTGCGCGACGTGTGGGCCGACGGCGACCGCTGGCTCGTGCTCGGCGGCGGCTCCAACCTCTTCGCCGGCGACGACGAGTTCGACGGCACCGTGATCCGCGTGCGCAGCACCGGCATCGAGGAGCTGCCCGGCTCTCGGCCCGACACGGTCCGTCTCCGCGTGCAGGCCGGTCACGACTGGGACGCCCTGGTCGCCGAGACGGTCGCGCGCGGCTACGCCGGCATCGAGGCGATGTCGGGCATCCCCGGCACCGTCGGCGCGGCGCCCGTGCAGAACGTCGGCGCCTACGGCCAGGAGATCGTGCAGACCCTGGTGGAGGTCGAGCTCATCGACGAGTCGACCGGCGATGTGTCGACCGTCCCGGCATCCGACCTGGGTCTCGGGTTCCGCACGTCGGTGCTCAAGCATCACTACGGCTCGGTCCCCGACCGTCCGGCCGTCATCCTGTCGGTGACGCTGGAGCTCGAGCGGGTCGGCGCGGCCGAACGCCCGCTCGCGGGGGAGCAGCTGCGATCGGCGCTCGGCCTCGGCCCCGACGAGGCCGTGTCGCTGCGCTGGATCCGCGACCACGTCCTGGCCACGCGGGCGCGCAAGGGCATGGTGCTCGACGACGAGGACCCCGACACCTGGAGCGCCGGGTCGTTCTTCCAGAACGCGATCGTCTCCGAGGCGTTCGCGCGGACGCTTCCGGACGAGTGCCCGCGCTGGCCGATGTCGCCGGTGCTCGACCCGATCCGGGTCATCCCGCTCGCCGCGTTCGACGGCGTACTGCCGCCGCCCCCGGTGGAGCGTCGCGAGGTGAAGGTGAGCGCGGCGTGGCTCATCGAGCACGCCGGGCTGTCGCGCGGTTTCCGCCTGCCCGGCTCACGGGCCGGACTGTCGACGAAGCACACCCTCGCCCTGACGAATCGCGGCGAGGCGTCGGCCGCGGAGATCGCGCAGCTCGCGCGGTTCGTCCAGCAGCGTGTGCACGCGGAGTTCGGGCTCCTCCTGCAGCCCGAGCCCGTCCTGGTCGACGTCGAGCTCTAGCCCCTGCCGCCCTCGGGCTGCCGGTGGTGGGGCATGTTCCACTTTGCGCAGCCGGCGGGGCCTCAAACTGCACAAAGTGGGACACCGCTGAGGAGGGTGCGCTGCTCCGGTGTGGGCGTGTCCCACTTTGTGCAGCCGGCGGGGCCTGGACCTGCACAAAGTGGGACACACGCCGTCAGCGGCGGCGCGGCCCCGCCGTGCTCAGGAGAAGAGGCGCTGCAGGCGCTGCACACCCTCGAGCAGCTGCTCGTCGCCGAGCGCGTACGAGAGGCGGAGGTACCCGCTCGGACCGAACGCCTCGCCCGGGACCACGGCGACCTCGGCCTGCTCCAGGATGAGGTCGGCCAGCTCGAGCGAGGTCGCGGGGGTAGTGCCGTTCCAGTCACGGTTCAGCAGCCCGCGGACGTCGGGGTACACGTAGAACGCTCCGAGCGGGTTCGGGACCTCGACGCCGTCGATCTTGGACAGCTCCGACACGATGAGGCGCCGGCGGCGGTCGAACGCCTGCCGGAACTGCTCCACCTCGTCCTGCGGGCCGGTGAGGGCGGCCGCGGCGGCGCGCTGGGCGACGTTGTTCACGTTGCTCGACAGGTGCGACTGCAGGTTGGCCGCCAGCTTCATGGCATCCGCCGGTCCCACCATCCAGCCGACACGCCACCCGGTCATCGAGTAGCTCTTCGCGACGCCGTTGACGAGGATCGTCTGCCCCGCGAGCTCGGGAACCGCCTCGACGATCGACACGGCGCGCAGACCCTCGTAGGTGAGGTTCTGATAGATCTCGTCGGTGATGACCCAGATGCCGTGTGCGAGCGCCCAGCGGCCGATCTCGGCGGTCTCCTCCGGCGTGTAGACCGCGCCGGTGGGGTTCGACGGCGAGACGAAGACGAGCACCGTCGTCTTGTCGGTACGGGCCGCCTCGAGCTGCTCGACGGTCACCTTGTAATCCTGGTCGGCGCCGGCGAAGACCTCGACGGGGATGCCGTCGGCCAGCGCGATCGCCTCGGGGTACGTGGTCCAGTACGGGGCGGGCAGCAGCACCTCGTCGCCGGGGTTCACCACGGTCTGGAAGGCCTGGTACACGGCCTGCTTGCCGCCGTTGGTCACGATGACCTGCGCGGGGGAGACCTCCAGGCCCGAGTCGCGGCGGGTCTTCTCGACGATTGCCTCGCGCAGCACGGGCAGGCCGGCGGCGGGCGTGTACCGGTAGTTGGCCGGGTTCTGCAGCGCCTCGGCGGCGGCATCCACGATGAACGACGGCGTGGCGAAGTCCGGCTCGCCGGCGGCGTACGAGATCACCGGGCGGCCGGCGGCCTGGAGGGCCTTCGCCTTCGCATCGACCTTGAGGGTCGCGGACTCGGCGATGGCGGAGAGCTTGCGGGAGAGCGGTGCGCGGTCTGTCACGCACGAAGCCTATCCGGCCTCCGGCTCATTCCAACGGCCAGTACGGGCGCACCTCGACCGCCCCGTGCGTGGCCATGGGATGCCGCGACGCGAGGGCGACAGCGGCATCCATGTCGTCGCACTCCAGGACGTCGAACCCGGCGATCCACTCACGCGTGTCGGCGAACGGTCCCGGCGTCGTCGTGACCTCGCCGCCGCGCCGACGAATGGTGACCGCCTCGGCGACCGGCCGCAGGCGGTCGCCTTCGCGCCACGCGTCGTGCCGGTCCACCTCTTCGCCCCACTGCTCGATCGAGAGCTCGGGGGCCTCGGTGCCGTCGTTGTCGGGGTCGACCACGACCAGCATGAGGAATTTCATCTGGGCTGCTCCCTCCGTGAGGCGAGCCGGGGCTCGCGTCGGCTTTCGGGAACCCTACGGCGCTCCTCCGACATCCGGAACCCCTGCGGCACGGTCACGATCCGCATCCGCCCGGGCGGTCGCCGCGGGGAGGGACAGCGGCCGTGCCATCGCGTCGGCGAGGGTCCGCTCGATGACGACGGGATCGACGGGGCGGTCGCCATTGTCGATGAGCACCTGACG
>VGAV01000241.1 GCA_016870695.1 Actinomycetota bacterium
ACGCGCGGCGGGCCGTAGGCGACGCGCGGCTTCAGCCCGAGCTCCTCCACCAGCGCCCGCGACAGGGCGTCCTGCACGGCCGCGGCGGTGAAGTCGGACACGCCCTCGAGCGCGTGGGCCGACGCCGTCAGCACCTCGGCGGCGTTCGCAGGCAGGCCCCTCAGTGCGTCCTCGGCGTACTCGACGTCCGAGACGAACAGGAAGCCGAGCATCCCCGGCACCTCGCCCAGCAGCTGGACGCGTTCCTGCACCAGCGGCGCGGCCGCGGCGATGACGTCGCGGTGCTTCTGCGTCGGCTGCTCGGCGATCAGACCGGCCCCCGCGAGGTAGGGCACGATGCGGCCGGCGAAGTCGGCGGCATCCAGCATCCGGATGTGATCGCCGTTGATGGCCTCCGCCTTCTTCTGGTCGAAGCGCGCGGGGTTCGGGTTGACGTCGGCGATGTCGAAGGCGGCGATGAGCTCCTCGAGCGAGAAGACGTCGCGGTCGTGCGAGAGCGACCAGCCGAGCAGGGCGAGATAGTTCAGCAGGCCCTCGTGGACGAAGCCCTTCTCGCGCTGCAGGAAGAGGTCCGCCTGCGGGTCGCGCTTGGACAGCTTCTTGTTGCCGGTCTCGCCGAGGACGAGCGGCATGTGTCCGAAGCGCGGCACGAACGAGGTGACGCCCGCGTCGATGAGCGCCCGGTACAACGCGAGCTGACGCGCGGTGGAGGGCATGAGGTCCTCGCCGCGGATCACGTGGGTGATCCCCATGAGCGCATCGTCGACGGGGTTCACGAAGGTGTACAGCGGGATGCCGCCGGCCCGCACGATCACGAAGTCGGGGAACGAGCCGGCCGGGAACGTCACCTCGCCGCGGATGAGGTCGATGAAGGTGAGGTCCTCGTCGGGCACGCGCAGACGCCACGCGGGCTCGCGACCCTCGGCGCGGAAGGCGGCCTTCTGCTCGTCGGTGAGATCGCGGTCGAAGTTGTCGTAGCCGAGCTGCTTGGCGCGGCCGTTCGCCTCGTTGCGCGCGTCGATCTCCTCGGCGGTCGAGTAACTCTCGTACACGGCACCGCTGGCGACGAGCTTGTCGAGCACGCCGCGATAGATCTCATGGCGCTGCGACTGGCGGTAGGGCGCGTGCGGACCGCCAACCTCGACCCCCTCGTCCCAGTCGATGTTCATCCAGCGGAGCGCTTCGAGCAGCTGCTGGTAGCTCTCCTCGCTGTCGCGGGCGGCATCGGTGTCCTCGATGCGGAAGACGAGCTTGCCGCCGTTGTGCCGGGCGTAGGCCCAGTTGAACAGGACGGTGCGGATGAGTCCGACGTGCGGCAGCCCCGTGGGAGAGGGGCAGAAGCGGACGCGGACGTCGGCGCCGGTGGCGGTCGTGGTGCGGGGATCGGGCGTGGAAGACATCGCCTCGATCCTACCGGCGGGCGGTGCCGCTCCCCGAGAGACGCAGGTGGTCCGCGAGCACCTCCGCCATCACGTCGAGGGCCGCTCCGACGGCGGGCACCTGCTCGGCGCCGCGAGCGGTGACCACGTGCAGCGTCCGCGCCTCGGCAGACGGCAGGCGCGGTGCGGCGATGCCCGAGAGCATCGGGAGGGATGCCACGGCCATCCGCGGCAGGATGGCCATCCCGACCCCCTGCGCGACGAGGTTCTCGACGGCGATGAAGTTGTCCGTCTCGAACGCGATGTCGGGGGTGAACCCCGCCCGGCCGCAGGCCTCGAGGAGGTGGCCGCGGCACTGCGGGCATCCGGCGATCCACCGCTCCCCCGCGAGCTGCGAGAGGTCGATGGGGTCGTGCGCCGCGGCGGGGTGGTCCGTGGGCACCACCACGACCGTGTCGTCGTCGCCGATCCGGCGGACGGAGAGGCCGGATGCCGTGGACTCCAGGTGTTCGCGACGGTCCCCGGGGTAGCTGTACGTGAGGGCGATGTCGGCGCGATTCTCCCGCACCGCGGCGATGGCCTCGGGCGGCTCGGCCTCGACGAAGCTGATCGAGACGCCGGGGCGGCGGGCGGTCACGGCCGCGATGACCCGCGGGACCACGGTGGACGACGCCGACAGGAACGCCGCGATGCGCACGCGACCGGCGCGGAGGCCCCGCAGCTCGGCGAGGTCCGCGGCCGCCGCGTCCAGGGCCGTCGTCACCGCCGCGGCGTGCCGGGCGAGGATGGCCCCCGCCTCGGTCAGACGCACGCCGCGCCCCACGCGTTCGACGATGGGCGTCCCGGCACGCCGCTCGAGGCGGCGCAGCTGCTGGCTCACAGCGGGCTGGCTGTACCCGAGGGCGCGGGCGGCGGCGGTGATCGAGCCGCTGTCGGCGATCGCCTTCACCACGCGCAGCGCATGGGCATCCAGGGAGTCGTCGATCTCGGCCATGCCGACACATAAGCAGAGGTGATGGTTCTCATGCAACACCTGCCCTGGTGCAATGACAAAGCGCTCGCGATCCTGGAGGCATGAGCAGCCTCGCCACGCACTTCGCCGGCGGCCGCGACTACCTCGCGGCCTGCACCCTCGGCCTGCCCCCGCGCGCCACGGTGGCCGCGGTCCGCGCGGACCTCGAGTCCGCGGCATCAGGTCGTCCCGACGTCGTCGGTGCGTCGCAGGCCGTCGAGGAGGCGCGTAGCGCGTACGCGCGGCTCGTGAGCGCGCCCCTGGGCGACGTCGCGATCGGGTCGCAGACGTCGGTGCTCGTGTCGCTGATCGCCTCCTCCGTGCCCGACGGAGCCGAGGTCCTATGCGCCGAGGGCGACTTCTCCTCGCTCGTGGCCCCCTTCGCCCACGCAGGTCGCGGCATCGGCCTCCGCACCGCTCCCTTGGCCGAGCTCGCCCGCGCCGTCTCCCCCGACACCTTCCTCGTCGCCTTCTCCCTCGTGCAGTCCGCGACCGGTGAGGTGGCGGATGCCGCCGGCATCGCGGCCGCGGCCGCCCGCACCGGCGCCCGCACGCTGTGCGACCTCACGCAGGCCGCCGGATGGCTCCCCGTCGACGCGACGATGTTCGACGCGACCGTCTGCCACGCCTACAAATGGCTGTGCTGCCCGCGCGGTGTGGCCTTCCTCACGATCTCGCCCGAGTTCGCCCGCGGCATCCGCCCGGTCCACGCGGGCTGGTACGCCGGCGACGATCCGTGGTCATCCTGCTACGGGACGGGCGGTCCCCTCGCCCCGGACGCGCGGCGCTTCGACGTGTCGCCCGCGTGGCAGGCGTTCGTCGGTGCCGCGCCGGCCCTCGCGCTCTTCGCCGACACCGACATCACCGCGACCTACGCCCACGTCACCGCCCTGGCGGCGCGCTTCCGCGACGGCCTCGGACTGGCCCACCCGCAGCGTCCCTCGGCGATCGTCACCTGGCCGGATGCCACCGGCGAGGCGCTCGCGCAGCTCACCGCCCACGGCATCACGGCCTCGGGCCGCGCGGGCCGTGCGCGCGTGGCGTTCCACGTCTTCAACGACGAGCTCGACGTCGACCGCGCGCTGCACGCCCTCGGGGTTCGCGGGGCGTCCGACCTGTCGCCGTTCGACGGCCTGGTCTACGCGATCTGATCGCGGGGCACGGGCAGCGCCCGCGCTCAGTCCGCCCGCAACGTCATCCGCACGAGCAGTGCTCCACCGCACACCGCCGCGACGGGGACGAGCGCCCACAGGGCGAGACCGTCGTAGCCGACCGCGCCGAGGATCACCCCGGCGAGCACGGAGCCGGCGGCGGCCGACGCGGTCATGAGCGTGTCGCTGCGACCCTGGCGGCGCGGGCGCCCCGCGAGCGGGGTGGCCTCAGTGAGGAGGGCGGACCCCGCCACGGTCGCGGCGCTCCAGCCGAGACCGAGCAGCAGCAGGGCGACGAGCACGCCGACCTGGGAGTCCGCAAAGGCGGCGGCGGTGCCGAGCGATGCGGCGAGCAGCACCTGCCCCAGGAGCACGACCGCGATGCGCCCGATGCGGTCCGCCAGGATGCCGAAGACGGGCGAGAGACCGTACATGCCGAACACGTGGACGGCGATGGTCACGCCGACGGCGAGAGTGAGCGCGTCGGGCGCGACGACGTGCGAGAGATGCACGGGAGTCATGGCCATCACCGCCGCCATCGTCACGTGGGATGCCGCGACGGCGAACATCGCGTACCGCGCGAGGAGCGGCCGGTCGGTCTCCGCGACGGGCGCGCTGCCGGCGGACGGACGGAGAGCCAGCCGCTGCGCGAGGAGCAGCGGGTCCGGCCGGAGGGTCAGGGCGTAGAGCGCGAACGCCACGGCCTGCGCCGCGAACGAGAACAGGTACGCGCCCGTGAGCGGTGGCATCCCGACGCCCGCCCCGACGAGCTCGCCCGGCGCTAGCAGGAGCGGACCGACGACGCCACCCACCGTCGTCGACCAGACGACCACGGAGAGATCGCGACCGCGGCGGCCTGGCTCGGCCAGGTCGGTCGCGGCGAAACGCGACTGCAGCGTGCCCGCGTTGCCCGCGCCGATGAGCGCGATGCCGACCAGCAGCAGCGGGAACGAGCGGACCGCCGCGGCCGTGACGACCAGGGTGATGCCGACGAGCGCCGCGACGTTCCCGGTCGTGAGGGCGAACCGCCGCCCCCGGACGCCGGCCAGACGGGCGAGCGGGATCGCGGTGAGGGCGGCGCCGAGGGTCACCGCGGCGGTCGCGAACCCCGACAGGGCATCCTGGCCGGACAGGTCCTTCGCGAGGAGCG
>VGAV01000242.1 GCA_016870695.1 Actinomycetota bacterium
TCGATGCCGTCGAAGCTCGCGTGCACGCCGATGTCGGCGGCCCCGCGTGCCGCGTCGGCGACCTCGCCCGCGTGGAGCAGCGCCTTGGTGGGGATGCACCCGCGGTGCAGGCAGGTCCCGCCCAGCTTGTCCTTCTCGACGAGGACGACGTCCTTGCCGAGCTCGGCGAGCCGGAGAGCCGCCGCGTACCCGCCGCTGCCGCCCCCGAGGACGACGACGTCGGCGCGGTGCTCGGTCATCGCGCCGCGCCCGCCGCGAGCATCTCGACCAGCGAGCGGACCGTCGCGCCGGTCACGCCCTTGTCGGTGTACCCGAAGGGCGCCGCCTTGTTCATCCCCACGCCGGCGATGTCGAGGTGCACCCACGGGATGCGCGGGGCGTCCGCGTCCTCGGACACGCGCCCGACGAAGTGGCGCAGGAAGAGTCCGGCGAACAGCGAGCCGCCGGCCGGGTCGCCGATCTTGGCGTTCTGCAGGTCGGCGATGGGGGAGTCGAGGTCGTCGACCATGTGGGCGGGCAGCGGCAGCTGCCACGCGAGCTCCCCGGCGGACCCGGAGGCGGCCAGGTACTCGGCCACCGCCTCGTCGCCGCCCATGACTCCTGTGTGGCGGGTGCCGAGCGCGACGGTGATCGCGCCGGTGAGGGTCGCGACGTCGACGATGAGGTCCGGGTGCTGCCGGCTCGCCGCGGCGAGACCGTCGGCGAGGACAAGACGTCCCTCGGCGTCGGTGTTGAGCACCTCCACGGTGGTGCCGTCCAGCGTTCGCAGGACGTCACCGGGACGGATGGCGCGTCCGGAGGGCATGTTGTCGGCGATGCAGAGCCACGCGGTGACGTGCACCGGCAGCTGCATCTCCGCGGCCGCCTTCAACACGGCCAGGACGGTGGCGGCGCCGCACATGTCGTACTTCATCCCCACCATGGATGCCGCGGGCTTGAGCGACAGTCCGCCGGTGTCGAAGGTGATGCCCTTGCCGACGAGGGCGACGTGACGCTCGGCGCCCGCCGGGGCGTAGTCCAGGCGCACCATGCGCGGCGGTCGGTCGGAACCCTGACCGACGCCGAGGATGCCGCCGTACCCGCCGTCCCGCAGGGCCGCCTCGTCGAGCACCTCGACCTCGACCGGGAGACCGGCGACGGCCTCGGTGGCGGCGGCGGCGAAGTCGGCCGGCCCCAGCCACTCGGCCGGGGTGGTCACGAGGTCCTTGACCAGGGCGACGGCACCCGACACCGCGGCGACCGCCGCGACGTCCGCCTCGCTCGGGGCCTCGCCGGTGTGCACGGTCACGCGCTCCGCGCGCTGCTTGGGGCCGTCCGCCTTGTAGCCCGCGAAGCGATAGCCGCCCAGCGCGGCGCCCTCGGCGACCGGTCGCCACGGGGCGTCGACGAGGGACTGGACGGCGACGTGGGAGAAGCCGGTCAGCAGGCGCAGGCCGGTTCCCGCCGCGTCGCGCAGGGCGGCGGCATCCGGGGACGCGCCCGCGCCGGCGACCGCCACCGGGGTCGACACGCCCGGCACGTGCACGCGCTGGAACGAGCCCGCGGCACCGGTGAATCCGACGGCGGAGAGGGCGGCGAAGAGCCCGTCCCACCCGTCGGGGTCCGGTCCCCGCTCGTCGTTCTTGTCGATCAGGAGGAGCAGGGCATCCGCGTCGGACTCGATGAGGGGAGCGCTGGTGTGCGCCACGGAGGGGAACGGCATGCCCTCCATCCTAGGTTCGGCCCCTGTTCGCTAGCAGCGGGACGCACCGGGTCCGCCTGTCGGAAGCGGCTCGTAGAGTGGGGACATGCCGTATTCCGCACCGCTGTACGATCGCGCCCCCGCTGCGCCGCCGGTGCCCTCGGGCCTTCCGCTCGTCGTCGCCCTGACCGGCTTCACCGACGCCGGGGGAGCGGTGACGCGCCTGGTCGAGTACTTCCGCGACGACCTCGACCCCAACGCGCTCTACGTCTTCGACAACGACGTCCTCCTCGACTACCGTGCCCGTCGGCCGCTCATCAGCTTCGACGAGGACCACCTCAACGACTTCCGTCCGCCGCGTCTCGAGCTCTCCCTCGCCCACGACACGCTCGGCCACCCGTTCCTCCTCCTGGCCGGGTACGAGCCCGACTTCCTCTGGGAGGCGTTCGCCGAGACCGTGCTCGAGCTGAGCGCGGGACTGCAGGTGTCCTCGGTGACATGGGTGCACGCCATCCCCATGCCGGTCCCGCACACGCGGCCGATCGGCACGACGGTGAGCGGCACGCGCGCCGACCTCGCCGAGGCGCACTCCATCTGGCGTCCGCGCACGCAGATCCCCGCGACCGCCGGGCATCTCCTGGAGTACCGCTTCGCCGAGGCGGGGGCCAAGATCGCCGGCTTCGCGCTCTTGGTGCCTCACTATCTGGGCGACACGGAGTACCCGGCCGCCGCCCTGGCGGCGCTGGACAGCCTGACCGTCGCCACGGGGCTCGTCTTCGCCGGTGACGTCCTGCGCGAGGAGAACCGCGAGTTCCTGGAGAAGGTCGGGGAGCAGGTGGAGAACAGCGAGGAGCTGACCCGCATGCTGCAGGGCCTCGAGGAGCGGTACGACTCGTACATGGCCGGTTCCACGCACGCGACGCCCATCATCCACACGGGCGACCTGCCCAGCGCCGACGAGCTCGCGGCGGAGCTGGAGCGCTTCCTCGCGTCGCGTCCCGGCGACGACGATCGCCGCGGCCGACTCGGCTGACGCGGCACTGGAGCGCGGGCGGAGCGCCGGGAGGCAGCATCCGGGAATTCCTGCCCTCTCCCGAACGTTGCATACGCATAGATCCCCGGTCCGCGTCAAGTCCCGGCCCGAGGATGTGAGACAATGAAGAACCTGACCCGTTGTCGACCGGTCCGGGAGCCCAGCTCCACGGATGGGACTTGACAAGGGTCTTACTAGTGTCCGAGAACCGACCGGCGGCCGTGCGTGCACGTTCCCGGTGAAAGGCGAAACGTGGCGAGCACGACAACCAAGACCCGCTCCCGGAGTGCGAAGGACACCGACCTCGACACGACCGAGGAGACCGTGACGGCGTCGAAGAAGACGGCCGCGAAGAAGGCTCCCGCCAAGGCCAAGGCGGCGCCCGCCAAGGCCAAGACCAAGGCGAAGAAGGACGACGACCTCGACGAGGAAGAGATCGAGGAGGACGTCGAGGAGGACCTGGAGTCCGCGGACGACAGCGACGACACCGACGCGGACGACGCCGACGACACGAAGGCCGACGCCAAGAAGAAGTCCGACTCCGAGGACGACGACGACGAGACGCCCGCCGCGCCCGCCGAGGTGCTGCCGCAGGGTGCGATCGTCATCTCCTCGAGCGACGAGGACGACGTCCCCGTCTACTCGGCCCAGATCACGGGCGCGACGGCGGACCCCGTCAAGGACTACCTGAAGCAGATCGGTAAAGTCCCGCTGCTGAACGCGGCCGAAGAGGTCGAGCTCGCGATGCGCATCGAGGCGGGTCTGTTCGCCGAGGAGAAGCTGTCGCACATGTCGGCGGCGGAGAAGTCGAACCAGCTCGGTCTCGACCTGCAGTGGGTCGCCCGTGACGGGCAGCGCGCGAAGAGCCACCTGCTCGGCGCCAACCTGCGCCTCGTCGTCTCGCTGGCCAAGCGCTACACGGGTCGCGGCATGCAGTTCCTGGACCTCATCCAGGAGGGCAACCTCGGTCTGATCCGTGCGGTCGAGAAATTCGACTACACCAAGGGCTTCAAGTTCTCGACCTACGCGACGTGGTGGATCCGTCAGGCCATCACCCGCGCCATGGCCGACCAGGCGCGCACCATCCGCATCCCGGTCCACATGGTCGAGGTCATCAACAAGCTGGCCCGTGTGCAGCGCCAGATGCTGCAGGACCTCGGTCGCGAGCCCACGCCCGAGGAGCTCAGCCGCGAGCTCGACATGACCCCCGAGAAGGTCATCGAGGTGCAGAAGTACGGGCGCGAGCCTATCTCGCTGCACACGCCTCTCGGTGAGGACGGCGACAGCGAGTTCGGCGACCTCATCGAGGACACCGAGGCGGTCGTGCCCGCGGACGCGGTCGGCTTCACCATGCTGCAGCGCCAGCTCGAGTCGCTCCTGGACTCGCTCAGCGAGCGCGAGGCGGGCGTGATCCGCATGCGCTTCGGCCTCGGCGACGGCCAGCCCAAGACCCTCGACCAGATCGGCGACACGTTCGGCGTCACGCGCGAGCGCATCCGCCAGATCGAGTCGAAGACCATGGCGAAGCTGCGTCACCCCAGCCGCTCGCAGTCGCTCCGGGACTACCTCGAATGAGCGGGCAGGCCAACGCCGGCAAGGCGCTCACCGTCACCGTCGAGGGCACGTCGTACGCCCGCATCCCGATCCGCACGCGGGTCGTCATGCCGGGCGACGACCTCGACGCGTTCATCCTCGAATACGCGAAGGATGCCGTGCAGCCGGGCGACCTGCTGTTCGTCACCGAGAAGATCGTCGCGATCACGCAGGGCCGCTCGTACAAGCTCGACTCGATCAAGCCCCGCAAGCTGGCGCTGTTCCTGTCGAAGTACGTCACCCGCACGCCCTACGGCATCGGTCTGGGCATGCCCGAGACGATGGAGATGGCTCTCCGCGAGTGCGGGACTCCCCGCATCCTCGTCGCGGCGGCTGTCGCCGCCGTCACCAAGGCGCTCGGTCGCAAGGGC
>VGAV01000243.1 GCA_016870695.1 Actinomycetota bacterium
CCGACGCGCGCTCGCGCCTCGACGCAGGTGCGCGCGCGTGGTCGCGCCGCTCAGAACGATATCGGCCCACGGCTGCGCCAGGACGGCTCCGAGGGCGTAGACATCCGACGGCATGCCGGATGCCAGGGCCTCGAGTCGACTCCCGGACTCGGCGCGGGCGAGCTCGCCGTTGGCCAGCGCCTCCTTGACCACGACCGTCCAGCCGGCGTCGTGCGCATCCCGCAGCGCGGAGGCGACCGACGTCTCGAGCAGGTTCCAGGTCGACTGCACCACCGAGAACGGGGAGTCCTCGATGGCGAGCGCGGCACGGACGACCTCGCCCTGGTGCGCCCCGCTGGTCGACAGGCCGACGCGCACGCCCTCTCCCTGGAGGCCGCGCAGGCGGTCCAGGAGCTCGTCGTCGACGAGGGCCGTGCTCTCCGGCGTCACCGAGTGGATCACGTAGAAGTCGGGGGCCGAGCCGACGGCGGAGAGCGTTTCGGGCCACTGCCGGTCGAACATGGCGACCGAGTGCTCCTTGCGCTCGTGCACGGCGGCATCCATCCGCCACTCCCCGACGTAGGCGTAGCCCCACTTCGACCCGACGGTGAGCTGCTCACGACGACCCGGATGCGCGGCGAGCCACGACCCCAAGAACTCCTCGGCCCGACCGTAGGAGCGGGCGACGTCGACATACCGGATGCCGAGCGCCCACGCCTCGTCGAGCAGCGCATGCGCGCGCTCGCAGGGCCTCGACCGATCGGGCGGCGGGCGCGCCCAGGTCGCTCTCGCGCGCGGTCGTGATGTACGCGGGGCGGCCGACCGCGGCGAGGCCCAGACCCAGGCGGGCGGTGGTGTCGTCCATCCCTCGACGCTAGCGCGGCGGGCGCACGGGTCGTCACGGCGCCGCGAGCCAGGCCTGCTCCGCGAGGCGGGTGAGAAGGACGCCGTCAGCGCTCCAGGACGACCGCGAGCCCCTGCCCCACGCCGATGCAGATCGCCGTGACCGCGACGCCGCCGCCGCGTCGCTTCAGCTCGTGCGCGGCGCGCGCGATGATGCGGCCGCCGGAGGCGCCCAGCGGATGGCCGATCGCGATGGCCCCGCCGTTCTCGTTCAGCAGCGACGGGTCGAGCTCGGTCCACAGCTTCGCGCAGGCGAGGGACTGCGACGCGAACGCCTCGTTCAGCTCGACGAAGGCCACGTCGTCCCACGAGCGTCCCGCGCGCGCGAGCGCGCGGTTGGCCGCCTCCACGGGGGCGATGCCGAACACGTCCGGGTCGTTGCCGAACGCGGCCCGACCGGCGATGCGGGCCAGGGGCTCGGCATCCAGGATCCCCTCCGCCCCCAGCAGGACCGCGGATGCCCCGTCGTTGATCGGCGAGGAGTTGCCCGCCGTCACGGTGCCGTCCTTCTGGAACGCCGGGCGCAGGCCCGCGAGCACCTCGGCGGTCGAGTCGTCGCGGATGCCCTCGTCGCGGGCGAGCTCGTGCCCCTCGACCTGCACGATCTCGTCGGCGAACCGGCCCTCCGCCCAGGCCGCCGCGGCGAGGCGGTGGCTCCGCGCGGCGAAGGCGTCCTGCTCCTCGCGCGAGATGTCGTAGATCCGGGCGAGCTTCTCGGCGCTCTCGCCGTTCGAGATCGTCCAGTCCTTCCGCAGGCGCGGGTTCGTCATGCGCCAGCCGATCGAGGTGTTCCACATGGTCTGGTTCGCCGCCGGGAAGGGGCGCGGGCTCTTCTCCACCACGAAGGGCGCGCGGGTCATGGACTCCACGCCGCCCGCGAGGATGACGTCGACGTCGCCGGACTCGATCGCGCGGGAGCCCTGGATGACGGCGTCGAGCGAGGAGCCGCAGAGGCGGTTGATCGTGGTGCCCGGAACCGACGAGGGGAACCCGGCCAACAGCGCGCCGAAACGCGCGACGTTGCGGTTGTCCTCCCCGGCCTGGTTGGCGTCGCCGAAGATCACGTCGTCGATGCGCGCCGGGTCGATGCCGGTGCGCTCGACGACGGCGGCCATGACGGCCGCGGCGAGGTCATCTGGGCGGACGTCCGCGAAGCCCTTGCCGTGCCGCGCGAAGGGCGTGCGGACGGCGTCGTAGACGAAGGATGCGGGCATGGGTCAGGCCTCCAGTCTCAGACCGAGCAGCGACGCGATCTCGGCGTGGGTGTTGTCGCCGAACAGCTCGCGGACGCGGAAGCCGTCGGGGGTGACGTCGAAGACGCCGTGGTCGGTGTAGACGCGGGACACGCAGCCGACGCCGGTCAACGGGTAGGTGCACGCCGCGACGAGCTTCGGATCGCCGCTCTTGGTGAGCAGGTCGGTCATCACGTAGACGTCCTTCGCGCCGATCGCGAGGTCCATCGCGCCACCGACCGCGGGGATCGCCCCCGGCTCCCCCGTCGACCAGTTGGCGAGATCGCCGGCGGCCGACACCTGGAACGCGCCCAGGACGCAGACGTCGAGATGCCCGCCGCGCATCATGGCGAACGAGTCGGCGTGGTGGAAGTACGCCGCCCCGGGGAGCGCGGTCACCGGCTGCTTGCCGGCGTTGATGAGGTCGGGGTCGACCAACCCGGGTGCGGGCGCGGGACCCATGCCGAGCATGCCGTTCTCGGTGTGCAGGACGATCTCGAGACCCGCGGGCAGGTAGTCCGCGACGAGCGTGGGCGCCCCGATGCCGAGGTTGACGACGGAGCCCTCCGGGATGTCGGAGGCCACGCGTGCGGCGAGGTCCCGACGCGAGATGCGGGTGGTCACGGGGTGTCCCCTTCCGAAGTGAGCCGACGGCCCTCGATGTCGACGCCGCCGACGAACTCGCCGTCGCGCAGCCAGGCCCGCTCGCCCACGGCGACGACGCGGTCGACGTAGAGGCCGGGAGTGACGATGGCCTCGGGGTCGAGCGCCCCGAGCGGGACGATCTCGTCGACCTGCACGATCGTGGTGGCTGCGGCGGCGGCCATGATGGGGCCGAAGTTGCGGGCGGTCTCGCGGTAGACGAGGTTGCCCCACCGGTCCGCACGCCGCGCGCTCACGAGGGCGATGTCGGCGTGGATGGGGTACTCGAGCACGTAGTCGCGTCCGTCGATGCGCCGCGTCTCTTTGCCCTCGGCCAGCTGCGTGCCGAAGCCGGTGGGCGTGAAGAAGCCGCCGATACCCGCCCCCGCGGCGCGGATGCGCTCGGCGAGGTTGCCCTGCGGCACGAGCTCCAGCTCCACTTCACCCGCCCGGTAGAGGCCGTCGAACACCCAGGAGTCGCTCTGCCGCGGGAAGGAGCAGATCATCTTGCGGACCTGACCGGCGGCCAGTAGCGCAGCGAGCCCGGTGTCGCCGTTCCCGGCGTTGTTGTTGACCACGGTGAGGTCGCGTGCGCCGTGCGCGATGAGCGCGTCGATCAGTTCGACGGGCTGTCCCGCGCGGCCGAAGCCGCCGATCATCACGGTGGCGCCGTCGTCGATGCCCGCGACGGCCGCGCCCAGGTCGGCGACGGTCTTGTCGATCACGAGGCGTCTCCGTTCGCCGCCGCGCCGCCCAGGACCTCGGTGGCGATGCGGAACGCCGTGTTGGCGGCGGGGACCCCGGAGTAGACGGCGGACTGCAGGATCACCTCGCGGATCTCGTCCACGGTGAGGCCGTTGCGCAGCGCAGCGCGCAGGTGCATCGCGAGCTCCTCGTGGTGGCCGTGCGCGATGAGCGAGCTGAGCACCGCGATCGAGCGCGACCGGCGGTCGAGTCCCGGCCGCGACCAGACATCTCCCCAAGCGACGCGGGTGATGAAATCCTGCCAGTCGGCGGTGAGCGCGGTGGCCGCGGACGTCGCCCGGTCGACGTGGGCGTCGGACAGCACCTCGCGTCGCACCGCCATCCCCTGGTCGTAGCGTTCCTGGTCGGTGGGCATCAGGCGTCTCCTCGGGTGACGGAAGCGAAGAACGAGCGCAGCAGCGCGGCGACGGCCTCGGGCTGCTCGGCGGGAGGCAGGTGGGCGGCCCCGTGGATGCGGGCGGAGCGGCCGTCCGTCACGCCCTCGGCGATCTCGACGGCCTTCGCCTCGGGGGCGACCGCGTCGTGCTCGCCCCAGGCCGCGAGCACCGGCAAAGTGATCCCGCCGAGCCGTGAGCGGACGTCGTAGGCGGCGAGCGCTTCGCAGCACCGGGCGTAGCTGTCGTCGTCGGCATCCTGCAGGGCGTGCAGCAGACGCCCGCTGAGGTCGGGGCGGCGGGCCATCGAGTCGGGCGCGAACCAGCGCTGCGCGGAGCCGACGATGAGGCTGGAGGTGCTCTGCGCACGGGCCTGCGCGGCCCGGTCCGCCCAGGCGTCCGGGTCGCCGAGCACGGCTCCGGATGCCACGATCGCGGCGGCCCGCACCCGCTCGCCGTGCCGCAGCGCGAGCTCCAGACCGGTGGCCCCGCCCAGGGACACCCCGGCGTAGAAGAAGGTCTCGTCCGGGGCGGCGGCGGCCACGGCGTCGGCGAGGTCGGCGACGGTGAAGCCCTCCCGTGCGACGGGGGCGGCACCGTGGCCGGGGAGGTCCCAGGCGGACACGCGGTAGTCGTCCGCCAGCAGCGGCACGACGTCCTCCCAGAGGATCGTGGAGGTGCCGAGCGAGGGACCGAGGATCACCAGCGGGGCGTCCGCGGGCCCGACCGGGGCGGTGAGGGCGATCATGGGCGTCCTCCGAGATCAT
>VGAV01000244.1 GCA_016870695.1 Actinomycetota bacterium
GCGTGGCATCCATCGGTAGGCGAGGGCGAGCGGCGTGGCCAGGACGGCCGTGAGCAGCGCTTCGAGCATCGACAGGGCCAGCCACGGCACCGGACCCAGGTAGCGGGCCGTGAACAGGAGGTTCACTGAGAAGAAGGCCGCGCCGAAGAGGAAGCCGACGAGCACCGCGGACCAGAACCGTCGCCCGATGAGGGTGAGCAGTGTGAGGACGACGGCGGGGAACGCCATCGGCCACCACGCGAGCGCGGGGTAGGCGGTGACCAGCAGCAGGCCGGCGACGACCGACAGGGGCGCGGCGAACGCGAGGCGCAGCAACGGCCGCGAGCCGTCGGCGAGAGGGGCGCGGGCGGGGGCGCTCACCGTCCGGGTGCTCATGCCGAGGTGTAGGCGACGATGCCGCGCCGGACGGAGTCGAGCGCGGAGCGCGCGGTGCGGGCGAGCTTCGGCTCCGCCACGAGCAAGATCTGGTCGAGCAGATCGATCGTCTGCTTGGACCAGCGCACGAAGTCCCCGGCGGCCATGTCCGCGAGCATGAGCACGCTGTCGAGCGGCAGGCCCTTCGCCCAGGCGTGCATGGCGGGAGCGAGTCCGGAGGCGGGCGACTCCGACCCCGGCAGACGGTGGTCGCGTTCGAGATCGTCCAGTTCCTGCCACAGCGTCTGGGTGGCATCCAGGGCTCCCCGGAAGGGTCCGCGCGGAAGTCCCCGCTCCCCCGGGCCGGCCTCGTCGCGGCGGGGCTCGTAAACCAGGCAGCACGCGAGCGCCGCCAGCGAGGGGGCGTCGAGGCCTTCCCACAGGCCCTGCCGGAGGGACTCGGCGACGAGCAGGTCGCGCTCCCCGTAGATGCGGCGCATCGTGCGTCCGGCGGGGGTGAGGACGGTCGCGCCGTCGTCCTCGACCCGCACGTACTCCAGCGCCGCCAGGACCTCGACCACCCGGTCGAAGACGCGTGCGACCGTCCCCGTCCGCTGGTCGATCTGCTGCCGGAGCTTGTCGGTGGAGCGCTTGAGCTTCCAGTACCGCTCGGCCCAGCGGGCGTGCGCCTCGCGGTCGGGGCAGGAGTGGCAGGGATGCCGCTGCATCCGGCGCCGCAGCGACTGGATCTGCTGCTGCCGCTCGTCGCGCAGACGGCGGGGGGCGGTCGCGTCGCGACGGTTGATCTTCTCGAGGTCGCTCAGCTCGCGACGGATCGTGGAGTACTCGCGGAAGTCGCCCCGGTCGCAGGTCATCGCCTGCTCGTAGCCGCCGAGCGACTCCTCGGCCTCCTTCACCTGGCGGGCGAGGCCCACCACCGACCGGTCGGCCTGGAACTGGGCGAACGAGGACTCGAGGATCTCGTGCGCCCGGTCGCGGCCGAACTGGTCGATGAGGTTGACCGCCATGTTGTAGGTGGGGCGGAAGCTGGAGTTGAGCGGGTAGGTACGGCGGGAGGCGAGCGCGGCGACCGACTGGGGATCGAGGCCCTCGGTGAACTGCACGACCGCGTGGCCCTCGACGTCGATGCCGCGGCGTCCGGCCCGGCCGGTGAGCTGGGTGTACTCCCCCGACGTGATGGCGACGCGGGCCTCGCCGTTGAACTTCTCGAGCTTCTCGAGCACGACCGTGCGCGCGGGCATGTTGATGCCCAGGGCCAGAGTCTCGGTGGCGAAGACGACCTTGACGAGTTTGCGACGGAAGAGCTCCTCGACGACCTCCTTGAACGCGGGCAGCAGACCGGCGTGGTGCGCCGCCACGCCGCGCTCGAGGTTGTCCCGCCACTCCCAGAAGTGCAGGACGGCCAGGTCCTCGTCCTTGAGGGTGAGGGTCAGCTCGTCGACGATCTGCCGGATCTCCTCGCGTTCCTCGGCCGAGGTGAGCCGAACGTTCGCCCGCCGCAGCTGCTGCACGGCCGCGTCGCAGCCCGCGCGGCTGAAGATGAAGAAGATCGCCGGCAGCAGATGGTTCCGCGCGAGCAGCTCGACGACCTCGGGCCGGTCGATCCGCTCGATGCGCGGGCCCTGGGCGGCGCGCAGCGGCTTGTGCCCGCCGCGGCGCTGGTGCGCATGGCGCGGGCCGCCCGCGTGCCGCTGCGAGCGGTACTCCTGGGCGCGGCGGTTGTTCTCGTAGCCGCCGGCGTTGCCCCCGCGGATGCGCAGCAGCTCCTGGTTGACCTGCGCCGTCGCGACCCCGGCGCGGTCGTCGAAGAGGGGAAGCAGGTCGCCGCGGACGAGCACGTGCTGCTCGAGCGGGACGGGACGCGTCTCCGAGACGATGACCTCGGTGTCGCCGCGGACGGTGTCCAGCCAGTCGCCGAACTCCTCCGCGTTCGACACGGTCGCCGACAGCGAGACGAGCCGGACCGACGGCGGCAGGTGGATGATGACCTCCTCCCACACGGCGCCGCGGAAGCGATCGGCGAGGTAGTGCACCTCGTCCATCACCACGAACCGCAGTCCGCGCAGGGCGGGAGAGTCGGCGTAGAGCATGTTCCGCAGCACCTCGGTCGTCATGACGACGATGCGCGCGGAGGAGTTGATGTTCGTGTCGCCCGTGAGGAGGCCGACCTCGTCCTCGCCGTAGACGTCCTGCAGCTCGTGGAACTTCTGGTTCGACAGCGCCTTGATGGGCGTCGTGTAGAACGCCTTGTCGCCGGGCTCGAGCATCGCGAGGTGGATGGCGAACTCACCCACGATCGTCTTGCCCGCACCGGTGGGTGCGGCGACGAGGACGCTCCGCCCCTCCTCGAGGGCGTGGCATCCGGCGATCTGGAAGTCGTCGAGCTCGAAGCGCTGCGCCTCGGCGAAGTCCGCGGTGAGCGGATGCGACGACCGGGCCGCAGCGCGGGCGAAGCGCTCGGCGGGGCTGAGTTCGGTCACGCGGTCGATCCTGGGCCCAGCAGGGCGGTTTCGCGCCTGGCCTTGCGGCGGTCGAACAGCATGGATAGACCCGCGGCCGCGAAGAACAGGACGACCAGGATGCCGGCGAGCATGAGCATGCTCACCACGTCGGCCGCCGGGGTGGCCAGGGCTGCGAAGACGGTCGCGATGAGGATGGCGACGCGCCATCCGCGGAGGATCGCGCGGCCGCTCATGACGCCGGCCACGTTGAGGGCGACGAGGAAGACGGGGAGCACGAACGAGACGCCCACGACGATGAGCAGCTTGAACACGAAGTCGTAATAGTCGGTGGCGTTGTAGAAGTTCACGCCGCCGTCGGGCGTGAAGCTCCACATCAGCTCGATGACGTGCGGGACCACCAGCATCCCGACCCAGCAGCCGAGGAAGAAGAGGGGGACCGCGGATGCCACGAACGCGACGGTGTAGCGGATCTCCTTCCGCGTCAGGCCGGGCATGATGAACGCCCAGATCTGCCACAGCCAGATGGGCGCGGACAGGAAGATGCCGATCGAGAAGGCGATGCGCATCCGCAGGTCGAACGCGGACGTGACAGCCGTGAAGTTGAGCGCCGAGAAGTCGTCGCCCCGCTGCGCCGCGATCACGCGGATCGGCTCGGTGATCCAGTGGATGATCGGGTCGGTGATGAAGAAGGCCACCACCATGCCGACGACGAGAGCCGCCGCCGCGATCATCAAGCGCTTGCGCAGCTCGACGAGGTGGGCTCCGAGGGACATGCGCTTGTCACGCCGCGGACCCTCGGGCACATCGATCCGCGGCGCTCCCGCCGTGGCCACGCGTCAGGCGGAGGTGTCGTTCGACCTGCGCGGCTCCGGTGCCGCCGCGGTCGGCGCGATGCCGGGGTCGGCGGGGCGAGCCTCGTCGGAGCGGGGCGCGTCGACCTCGTCGTCGCGCTTCATCTCCTTCATCTCGCTCTTGAAGACGCGCGCCGACTGGCCAACGCTCTTGGCGAGGGCGGGCAGCTTGGCGGCTCCGAAGAGCAGCAGGATGACCGCCAGAACGATCAGCAGGTGCCAGCCGGTCAATCCCTGAAGCATGAGGACTCCTTGTGTCGTGGGGTCGTGACGTCCAGTCTACCGCCCGAGCCGCTGAGAAGGCCGTCAGGCGGGCCCGGCGGTCGCGACATCGACGGCCGCCCGCCGGCCCTCGTGGCATCCGACCGCCCGCCCGGCACGCGGTGTCAGGCGGGCGTCTCCGTCAGGGTCACGCCGGCCTCGACGACGACCGTCCGCACCTCCGCCAGGTAGCGCTGCGCCTGCTCGGTGAGAGGGATGGCCGTCCGACCGATCCAGCCGATCTCGATGCGCTCGTCGACGTCGAGCGGGACGGCGACGATCTCGGGGTCGAGGTCGTCGCTGATGATGCCCGTGGAGATCGTGTAGCCGTCGAGGCCGATCATGAGGTTGAAGATCGTCGCGCGGTCGGAGACGCGGATCTCCTGCCGGCTCGAGAGGGTCGAGAGGATCTCCTCCGCGAAGTAGAAGGAGTTGTTCGCGCCCTGGTCGAACGTCAGCCGCGGCAGGTCGGCGAGGTCGTCCAGCGTCGCGCGTCCCTTCGCGGCGAGGGGGTTCCGGCGCGAGACGAAGATGTGGGGGTCCGCGACGAAAAGCGGGTGGAAGGCGAGGCCGGAGTCGCGCAGCAGCTTGTCGAGCACGTTGCGGTTGAAGTCGTTGCGGAACAGGATGCCGAGCTCGCTGCGGAGCGTGCGGACGTCCTCGATGATGTCGAAGGTGCGCGTCTCGCGCAGGGAGAACTCGTACTCCGCC
>VGAV01000245.1 GCA_016870695.1 Actinomycetota bacterium
CCCTGCAGGGTCCAGAGCGGGACGTCGGATGCCACGTCCACCAGCCCCGGGATCCGCACGCCGATGCCGTCGACCAGGGAGGCCGCCATGCCGCGATATGAGGGCATCCGGACGCGGAACTGGAACCCGGTGATGTCGTCACCCTCGCGCACGTTCCGGAAGCCGACGGACTGGATGAGGTCTCTCTCGAGAAGCATCGTCGCTCACTCTCTCTGTGTCGCGTTCGACGCTACCCGCCTTCTGCCTCAATCAGACATAAGGGGTCGTGATGCCGTGCATCACTCGTCCAGCGGCCATCCGCAGTAGCCCTCCGAGAGGTAGGCGCGACCGGCGGCGGACTCGACGAGGCTGCGCAGTTCGCCCCGCTGCCGGCCGCGGTCGAACCCCGACGCGTCCGGAGCGGTGTGCAGCATCGTCGTCATCCACCAGGAGAAGTGCTGCGCCTTCCAGATGCGGCGCAGCGCCCGCTCCGAATAAGTGTCGATGAGGCGCTCGTCGCCGTCGAGGAGCAGCGCCGCGAGGGCGTCGGCGAGCAGACGGACATCGGCGATCGCGAGATTCATGCCCTTCGCCCCCGTCGGGGGCACGGTGTGGGCCGCGTCGCCGACGAGGGCGACGCGGTCGCGGCGAAGCTCGCCCGCGACGAAGCTGCGGAAGCGCAGGACGTCGCGCTGGAAGATCGGACCCGTCTGCAGGGCCGTGCCCGGGACGCGCTTCTGTAGCTCGCCCCAGATCTCGTCCTCCGTCAGCGCGGCGGTGTCCGTGTCGGGGTCGCACTGGAAGTACATGCGCTGGACGGCCGGGGAGCGCTGGCTGACGAGCGCGAAGCCGTCGGGCGAGTTGCTGTAGATCAGCTCGTCGGCGCTCGGGGGCGCCTCGCACAGGATCCCGAACCAGGCGAACGGGTACTCCCGGAAGTAGCCGTTCTGATGGTCGCCGGTCACGGCCGAGCGCACGACGCTGCGTGAGCCGTCGGACCCGACGACGAAGTCCGCCTCGATCTCGAGGGCGGCACCATCTGCACCACGAGCGTGGACGCGCGGCCGGTCCCCGCCGTCGACGCCCTCGACGTCCACGCCGAATCGCAGGTCCTGTCCGCCGGCGAGCCGCGCGGCCACGAGGTCCCTGAGCACTTCGTGCTGCGGGTACAGCCACACGGCCCGCCCCACGGACGCGGCGAAGTCGATGCGGTGCTGCTCCCCCTCGACGTGCAGCTCGATGCCATCGTGGCGGCGACCGACGGTCCTCGCCCGCGAGAACCCGCCGATCGTGTCCAACAGCTCGACCGTGCCCTGCTCCAGGATGCCGGCGCGGATCGTGCTCTCGATCTCGTCGCGCGAGCGCCTGTCCAGCACGATCGAGTCCACGCCCGCCCGGGCCAGCAGGTGGGACAGCATCAGTCCGGCGGGGCCGGCGCCCACGATGGCGACGCGGGTACGGACGGTGGGGGTCATGGCGTCTCCTTCGACGACGGGTCGGGACGATGCTGACGGATGCCGCTCCGTCTGGCAGCACCATTCCCGATGATCGAGATCGAACGCGCCACCGCGGGGCCCCCGCGCCCCCGTGACGTCCTCCCACCCGGCCACGGAACGCAACTCCTGTGCTCCTTCGCCGCACCCCTTGCCACGGGCCGCTCGGCCGAGGACCCTGGAACACGATGACCGTCGGCGACGTCCTCGCCGTCCCCTCCGGGACACCTCGCCAGCGGCATCCTGGGGAGGCCCGTATGGGGAAGTTCATCGTCGAGTCACTGGTCAAAGTGCAGTTCGAGGACCGATTGCTGAGTCACCTCGAACGCGTCATCACGACGAAGCTCCGGCGGAACGAGTCCTTCACGTTCACCTGGAAGGACGACATCAGCATCGGCGGCGGGCGGACGACGATCTGGCTGCACCCCAACTCGAACATCCTCTACAAGTTCCACGGCTCGCGGACGCCGCACATCAACCGGGCCTGGGTGCAGGCCCTGACGCAGACGGCGGCGGGACCGCAAGGCCTCTACGTCGTCCCCGAGCCCGTCGACACCTGGCCGGAGCCGGAGCGGCGCGAGCCCATGACGTTTCAGATGGCGCCGGACTCCGAGCCGGAGCCGCCCTCCCACGGGCCCGTGATCGTCACATCGGAGAAGCCCGCCGACATCTGAGAGCCGTCCCCACGATCGACGGCCCCGGGCCCCGGGGCGCGGTCGAGAATGGTCGTATGCGCCGTGTCCGGACAGTCCTGCTCGCCGCGGCGCTCGTCGCGGTGCTCACCGCGTGCACCCCGACGACGGCGACGCCTCCGTCCATGGCCGGAGGGGGCGAGGACCGCCCCGTGGTCGCCTTCTACGGCGACTCCTACACCCGCGGCACCAGCGCCTCGTCGTCGGACCTGCGCTGGTCGACGATCATCTGCGCGGACCGCGGGTGGACCGAGATCAACCGCAGCGAGAACGGTCTCGGCTTCGTCAACCGGCGGGACCGCATGGGGGCCGGCCTCGACGACATCCCCGGGCAGATCATCGCCGATGACCCGGACATCGTCTTCGTCACGATGGGCCTGAACGACAACTTCAGCTACGACACCGCCGCGGACCGCATCCGCGCGACGATCGACAGCGACCTCACCCGGCTCGACACGGAGCTCCCCGACGCGCGCATCGTCGTCGTCGAGCCGTTCTGGTACACCGTTGACCGCCCGGCGTCGGTGGACGTCATCATCGGATGGGTGCGCGACGCGGCCGCCCGGATCGACGCCGACTGGATCCCGGGTGCCAGCCGATGGCTGGACGGGCACTACGCCGGTTCGCCCGAGGACTGGATCGCGGCGGACGGCCTGCATCCCAACGACGCAGGCTACGCGGAGTTCGCGACCCGAATGGATGCCGCCCTCCGCGCGCTCGATCCCCCGCTCTAGCCCCGCGGGGTCTCAGCCGGCGTTGCTCCGCCACGAGTCGTCCTCGCTGCGCACGGACGCCATCCGCTCGCGGAGGTTCTGGACGGTGGCTCCCTCCGCGGCGAGGACGGGGTTCGGCTCTCCGGGAAGGGCGACGATACCGAGCGCCACCGCGGGTCCGAGCGACAGACGGGCTTCGGTGGCCACGCCCTCGATGACGACGGGCAGCCGGACGACGTCCCACCCGCCCCGGAACATCAGGGCGGTGGCATAGTCCATGACAGCCTCGGCGACGGCACGCGACGTCCACAGCTGCTGGCCGCCGTACATGATCTCGTACATCTTTCCTCCGTTCGAGAGCATCGCCCGCCGCGCGGCGGCGGAGCGGACGTTCGCGTCATCTGCACCGATCTCAGCGCGGAACGGATATCCCCGGACGAGCCGGACCGCGCAATGTGGACGCATGCAGCGCCCGGAACGCACCCGGTTCCGCACCACGGATCCCGCCGAGGCCACCGCCGCCGCGCAGGCGGCTCTGGGCGGCGGGTCCTTCACCGGGGTGGAGGACAGGTTCCCGTTCGCCCAGACGGCGGCCAGCTTCCAGGGCGTCGTGGAGGGGCGCATGAAGATCGGCGCGCGGGCGAGCGCGTACCTAACGGACGGTTACCCCGTTCCGTTCCTGATGATGGTCCGGTCGGGGGGCATGAGCGTCCGGCAGGGGGCGACGCCCGTCGGACCGCCGGTCCTGACTCCCGGCTCCGCCGCTCTGCTCGCCCCCGGTCGCTCCACGTGGGCGGAGCTCGACCACCCCGACCTCGACTTCCTGCAGATGGGAGGCGAGGAGCACGAGCGCGTCGCGCGAGAGGCCTTCCCGGAGGCCCGCCATGTCGTCTTCGGCCGCACCTCGCCGCGATCCCCCGCCGCGGCGACCGCCGTCCTTCACACCGCCCGGGCGGTCCGCCTCGTCCTCGCCTCCGACGACCTCAGCTCCTCGCCTCTGGTCGTCGAGTCCACCTTCCGTCACCTCGCCGCAGTCGTGCTCGACGCCTTCAGTGCCGCAGAGTCCATCCCCGACCGCCACCGAGGGTCGAGCGCCGTGCGCCGAGCGGTGCGCTTCGTCGAGGCGAACGTCGCCCGCCCCCTCACCGTTCACGACATGGCCGCAGCAGCGGGCGTCAGCCTGCGTACCCTGCAGCAGATGTTCCGCACCGAACGCGCCGAGACCCCGCACGCCTACCTGGCGCGGGCGCGCCTGGACGCCGTGCGCCTCGCGCTGCTGCGCGCCGACCCGGACCGCGACACCGTCGCGGCGATCGCGCGCACGTGGGGGTTCCTCGGATTGGGGCGGTTCGCCGCCGCGTATCGCGAGGCGTTCGGAGAGAACCCCTCCGCGACGCTCCGACGCTGACCACCGCGATGTGCATGTGTACGAATACATATGCGGCGACCCTTTCGCAATCCCCGCGTGACGAAAGTTGGACCCGGTACGTCTTAGGTCTGTAGGCGATCACCGCCTCCCCCGGAGAGTCCGGGGACCAGCGTGAAAGGAACACGAGATGGCTACCGACACCACCACCCCCACCCCCCAGTCCGGTTCGCGCGTGAACCGCCCCACCCGCGGCTCGGAGGCCCCTGCCGCCGGCAAGACGACGATCGCTGATGGTGTGGTGGGCAAGGTCGCGGGTATCGCGGCGCGTGAGGTCTCCGGCGTGTACGCCCTGGGCGGCGGCGGTGCCCGCGCGCTGGGGGCAATCCGGGAT
>VGAV01000246.1 GCA_016870695.1 Actinomycetota bacterium
TTCGCCGCCTACATGGTTATCTCGGTCGACGAGGATGCTCGTCACCGCGACCTGGCCACGCAGGAGAACAACATCCGTCTCGAGCTGAAGACGCTCGGCGACCGGCGCGACTCGCGCATCGCCGCCCGCCTCGCCAAGCTCGAGGAGGAGCTCGCCTCCCTGGAGGAGGAGGGCGCCAAGGCCGACCAGAAGAAGAAGGTCAAGGACGCCGCCGAGAAGGACATGACCTCGATCCGCAAGAACGCGGACGAGCAGATCGCCAAGCTCGAGCGCGTGTGGGAGGACTTCCGCACGCTCGAGGTCGGCGCCCTGAAGCCCGAGGACGACGTCTTCCACGAGCTGCAGGACCGCTTCGGTCAGTACTTCGAGGCCCACATGGGCGCGGAGTCGATCAAGCGTCGCCTCGAGACCTTCGACCTCGCCGCCGAGTCCGAGAACCTGCACCTGCAGATCTCGGAGGGCAAGGGCCAGCGCAAGATCCGCGCGATCAAGCGCCTGAAGGTCGTCAACTCGTTCCTGCAGACCGGCATGAGCCCGGCCTCCATGGTCCTCGACGTCGTCCCGGTGATCCCGCCGGAGCTGCGCCCGATGGTGCAGCTGGACGGTGGCCGCTTCGCGACCTCCGACCTGAACGACCTCTACCGTCGCGTGATCAACCGCAACAACCGCCTCCGTCGCCTGATCGACCTCGGTGCCCCCGAGATCATCGTCAACAACGAGAAGCGCATGCTGCAGGAGGCCGTCGACGCGCTGTTCGACAACGGCCGCCGCGGTCGTCCCGTCACCGGTACCGGCAACCGCGCCCTCAAGTCCCTGAGCGACATGCTCAAGGGAAAGCAGGGTCGCTTCCGCCAGAACCTGCTCGGCAAGCGCGTGGACTACTCGGGTCGTTCCGTCATCATCGTCGGACCCCAGCTCAAGCTGCACCAGTGCGGTCTGCCCAAGCAGATGGCGCTCGAGCTGTTCAAGCCGTTCGTCATCAAGCGCCTGATCGACCTGGGTCACTCCCAGAACATCAAGGCCGCCAAGCGCGCGGTCGAGCGCTACCGTCCCGAGGTCTGGGACGTGCTCGAGGAGATCATCCGCGAGCGCCCCGTGCTGCTGAACCGTGCGCCCACGCTGCACCGTCTCGGCATCCAGGCGTTCGAGCCCCAGCTCGTCGAGGGCAAGGCGATCCAGCTGCACCCGCTCGTCTGCGCGGCGTTCAACGCCGACTTCGACGGTGACCAGATGGCCGTCCACCTGCCGCTATCGGTCGAGGCCCAGGCCGAGGCCCGCGTGCTCATGCTCGCGTCGAACAACATCCTGAAGCCGTCGGACGGCCGACCGGTGACCCTGCCCTCGCAGGACATGATCATCGGTCTGCACCACCTCACCACCCTCAAGGAGGGTGCCGTGGGCGAGGGCCGTGCGTTCGGTTCGGTGGGCGAGGCGATCCTGGCCAAGGACGAGGGCACCCTCGACCTGCAGGCCAAGGCGCGCATCCGCATCCCCGGTCTGACCTTCCTCGAGGGTCAGGCTCCGGAGGGCTACGAGAAGCACGGTCTCGTCGACGCCTCGCTCGGCCAGGCGATCTTCAACGACACGCTCCCCAAGGGCTACCCGTTCGTGCGCGAGCAGGCGGACAAGGGCAAGCTGTCGCAGATCGTCAACAAGCTGGCCGAGGAGTACCCCAAGGTCGAGGTCGCGGCATCGCTCGACCGGATCAAGGACGCCGGCTTCTACTGGGCCACGCGCTCGGGTGTGACGGTCGCGCTGAGCGACATCCTCACGCCGCCGAACAAGGCCGAGATCGTGGCGGGCTACGAGAAGCAGGCCGCGAAGGTCCAGGGTCAGTACGAGAAGGGTCTCACCACCGACGCCGAGCGTCGTCAGGAGCTCATCAAGATCTGGACCGAGGCCACCGACGAGGTCCAGAAGGCGATGCGGGACAACTTCCCCGCCGACAACACCATCAACCGCATGGTCTCGTCGGGCGCCCGTGGTAACTGGCTGCAGATCCGCAACATCGCGGGTATGCGTGGTCTGGTGAACAACCCCAAGGGTGAGATCATCCCGCGTCCGATCATCTCCTCGTACCGCGAGGGTCTGTCGGTCGCCGAGTACTTCATCGCGACGCACGGTGCCCGTAAGGGTCTGGCCGACACGGCCCTCCGTACGGCCGACTCGGGGTACCTGACCCGTCGTCTGGTGGACGTCTCGCAGGACGTCATCATCCGCGAGGAGGACTGCGGCACGTCGAAGGGCCTCGAGCTCCCGATCGCCGCGGCCGACTCGTCCGGTTCGCTGGTCAAGGATGCCAACGTCGAGAACTCCGTGTTCGCCCGTACGCTGGCCACGGCCGCCGTCGACCCGCAGGGCACCGTCCTGGCGGAGGCCGGCGAGGACGTGGGCGACGTGCTCATCGACAAGCTGGTCGCCGGCGGCATCGAGTCCATCAAGGTCCGTTCGGTCCTGACGTGCGACTCGGCCGTGGGTGTCTGCGCGAAGTGCTACGGCCGCTCCCTGGCCACCGGCAAGATCGTCGACATCGGCGAGGCCGTCGGCATCATCGCGGCCCAGTCGATCGGTGAGCCCGGTACCCAGCTGACGATGCGTACCTTCCACACCGGTGGTTCCGCGTCGGCCGACGACATCACGCAGGGTCTGCCCCGCGTGCAGGAGCTGTTCGAGGCCCGTACCCCCAAGGGTGCGTCCCCGATCGCCGAGGCCGACGGTCGCATCACGATCGACGAGACCGAGAAGGCCAAGAAGGTCATCCTCACGCCCGACAACGGCGACGAGCCGGTGGTCTACCCTGTCCTGAAGCGTGCGACGCTCCTGGTCGAGGACGGCCAGCACGTCTCCGTCGGCGAGCCCCTCCAGGTCGGAACGCTCGACCCCAAGGAGGTCATGCGCGTGCAGGGTGCCCGCGAGGTGCAGAAGTACCTCGTGAACGGCGTCCAGGGCGTGTACCGCTCGCAGGGTGTGCCGATCCACGACAAGCACATCGAGGTCATCGTCCGACAGATGCTCCGCAAGGTCACCGTCGTCGACCACGGCGACACCGACCTGCTGCCCGGTGAGCTGGTGGACTTCAAGCGCTACCAGACCATCAACCGCGAGGCGGTCGGCGAGGGCAAGCGCCCCGCGTCGGGCCGTCCCGAGCTGATGGGTATCACGAAGGCGTCGCTCGCGACGGAGTCGTGGCTGTCGGCGGCATCGTTCCAGGAGACCACCCGCGTCCTGACGCAGGCGGCCATGGAGGGCAAGAGCGACCCGCTCGTCGGCCTCAAGGAGAACGTCATCATCGGAAAGCTCATCCCCGCCGGAACGGGACTTGCGAAGTACCGCAACGTCGCCGTCGAGGCGACGGAGGAGGCGAAGAGCGAGCGGTACCCCAACCGCATCTTCGCGTCCGACGGGGCGTACTCCGACGCCGACCTGAGCTACGTCGACTTCGACAGCTTCTCGACGGACGACTTCACGCCCGGCACGTACAACTGAGCGAGCATGGATGCCTTTGCCTGAGGCATCCATGATCGACACGAAGGCCCCCGGCTCGCGCCGGGGGCCTTCGTGCGTCCGGCGTGTCGAAGTGCGGTGCCGGAGGGGTGGTCGTCCTACCGTGGACGGGGAGGCACGGATGGCACGAGTGGGTGGACGCAGCGCCTGGATCGCGTGGCCGGCGGGGCTGTTCTGCCTGGCCGTCGTCGCCGGCCTGCTGTACCTCGCCGCCCCCGGCATCCCTCGCACCGTCTCGTTCATCGGGGACGCGCTGCGGGCCGGCACCTCGGCACCGGTCGCGGCGGGGGAGTCCTCCCTCCGCGACGAGCACGCGCCCGCCCAGGACTGCCGCAGCCTCTACACCCAGCCGATGTGGTCGACCCTGGTGTGGTCGCCCGGGGCGCTGCTGTCGCAGGTGCGCACCCCGCCCGTCTCGACTCCCGAGGCCGTCGCGGTCGCGCAGCCGGTCGTCGTGACGACCTGCCATTGGCGGGGCGCGGGCGATTCGTCCATCTCGACGACCGTCTCGACCGTCCCGCCGGAGGCCGCCCCCGCGATCCAGGCGACGCTCTCGGGTCAGGGCTTCGCCTGTCGCGTGGATGCCGCGACGATCCACTGCGAGCGGACGTCGGGCGTCGTGCACGAGGTCCACGACCTGCGCGGCGACCGGTGGGTCTCGAGTACCCTCACGGGGTGGGAGCCGGACGGCTACACCGGGGTGGTGGCATCCCGCGCCTTCGGCGGCTGAGACCCGTCGCGCCTCAGCCGAAGATGCCGGCGATGATCCCGGCCGTGTAGCCCGTCGGGGCGAGGTTGGAGTATTGGGTGTCGATGAGGATGCCGTCGCGCCAGTAGAGGGTGCGCCCGTCGTTGACCGGGTACTGCGGGTTGATCCAGGTCTTCTCGCAGCGCGTGCCCTCGTCGGGGGTGTAGCAGCTGAAGCCCTCGTCGGCGACGAGCTGATTGAGCATGTCGAGGGCGGGACCGCGGTCCTCCCGGCTGATCGTCGTGACCAGCCCGGTCGTGTCGGCCGCCGGGTCGCGCCAGATGCACACGAGCGAGCCGTCCGCCTGCGGACCCGACGGACCGAGGGCGGGATCGTTCAGCGGCACGGTGCGCAGCTGCGCCAGC
>VGAV01000247.1 GCA_016870695.1 Actinomycetota bacterium
GGACACCTCTACTCGCGCAACGCCAACCCGACGAACCAGGTCGCGGAGCGTCGGCTGGCCTCGCTCGAGGGCGGGTCGGGCGCGCTCGTCGTCGGTTCCGGGCAGGCGGCCATCACGATGGCGCTGCTGGGGCTGGCCGGCGAGGGCGAGCACATCATCTCGACGGCGAGCATCTACAGCGGCACCCGGGTGCTCTTCGACCGCTCCTTCCGCCGGCTCGGCGTCACGGTCGAGTACCTCTGGGACCCGTCCGACGAGGACGAGTGGGAGCGGCTCATCCGCCCGGAGACGAAGGCGATCTTCACCGAGACGCTGCCGAACCCGAAGAACGACGTCGTCGACATCGACGCGGTCGCGCGGATCGCGAACCGTCACGGCATCCCGCTGGTGGTCGACAACACGATCGGCACGCCGTTCCTCATCCGCCCCTTCGAGCACGGCGCGCACATCGTCGTCCACTCGGCGACGAAGTTCCTCTCCGGCCACGGGGCGAACCTGGCGGGGGCGATCGTCGACGGCGGGACCTTCGACTGGGCGGCATCCGATCGGCCCTACCCGGGGATCACGGCGACCCCGTTCTCCACCCACGCGTCGTACGTCGACGCCTTCGGCCCGCGGGCGTTCGAGCAGTACCTGCGGTTCGGCATCGCCAACGACACGGGCCCGGCCTTGTCGCCGCTGAACGGCTTCCTCCTGCACCAGGGGATGGAGACGCTGTCCGTGCGCATGCGGCAGCACATCGCCTCGGCGCGCGAGATCGCGGAATGGCTGGAGGGCCAGGAGCGGGTCGAGAGCGTCGACTACGCGGGACTCCCGTCCCACCCGCAGCACGCGCTCGCCGTCCGCGACTACGGCGGGCTGCCGGGCTCGGTCTTCTCGTTCACGGTGCGCGGCGGCGCCGAGGGGGCGGAGCGGTTCTTCGACGCACTCCGCGTCTTCAGCCGGATGACGAACATCGGCGACACCCGGTCCATGGCGCTCCACCCGGCGACGACGACCCACTCGGGTTTCACGCAGGAGACGCGCGACCGGCTCGGCATCGCCGACGGACTCGTCCGCCTGTCCATCGGACTCGAGGATGCCGCGGACCTCATCGCCGATCTCGATCAGGCGCTGCGCGTCGCGGTCTGACGCCGCGGCCCGCTCAGGTATCCGGAACCCGCCCGCTCCGGCGCCGGAGGCCCGCTCAGGCGTCCCGGCGCTCCTCGAGCCGCCGCACGCGCGGGATGACCTCCGCGGCGAACCGCTGCATCTCGGGCAGGTGCGGCGAGAACTGCAGCAGCAGCGTCGAGACGCCGACGTTCGCGAACGCCACGATGCGCTCCGCGACCTGGTCGGGCGTGCCGACGAGGTTGGGCCGCAGGCCGCGGTTCGACACCGAGTACTCCTTCAGGTCGACCTGGGTGTCGAGCTTCGACTTGCTCACGAAGTCCTGGTACGAGCCGTAGGCGGCGCCCCCGCGGACGTCCGTGATGCGGTCGATCTCGGCCTGCGCCTCCTCCTCGGTGTCCCGGACGATCCCGTAGGCGGCCATGCCGAAGGCCTCGAAGGGCGTCTTGCCGGCCTCGGAGCGACGGCGGCGCATGTCGGACACCTTGGCATCCAGTTCCTCCAGCGTGCCGCCGTGCGTGAGGTAGGCGTCCGCGAAGCGCGTGATGGAGGCGCGCCCGGCCTCGCTCTCGCCGCCGGCGTACAGACGCGGCTGCACCTGGGGCTTGGGCTCCGTGTAGGTGCCCTCGGTGCGGTAGTACTCGCCCTCGTACGCGAACGGCGTCTGGCTCCACAGGCCGCGGACCACCTCGACCCATTCGATCGTCCGCGCGTAGCGGTCGTCGTGGGCGCTGAACAGGCCGTCGTACTGCTTGGCCTCCTCGGCCCACCACGCGGACACGACATTGAGGGTGAACCGCCCGCCGCTGATCTCGTCGATGGTCGCGGCCTGCTTCGCGGTGTGGAACGGGCTGTGGAAGCCCGGGCGCACCGCCGTCATCAGCTCGAGGCGCGACGTGACCGCGGCGAGTCCGGCCGTCACCGCCCACGCGTCGAGGGAGGGCGCCTCGACGCCCTTGATGTCGTTGAGGTTCAGCTCGGGGATGAGCGTCAGGTCGAACCCGCCCTCCTCGGCGGCACGGGCGATCTCGGCGATGTGCGCGAACGACACCGGGGTCTGCTCGTCGTCGACGTTCCTGAGCCAGCCGCCGAAGATCGGGGTCCAATAGCCGAAACGCACGCGCTGGGGGGAGGTCATGCCTCTATCTTCGTCACCCCCGGAGGGGCCGGGCGTCACATTGCGACATGCACCGTCATGTGCGGTTGACCATGTCGACGGAGGGATGCCAGCGTGTGCGGGTCCGCATCGACGAGGAGGATCCATGAGCGACATCGACGCCACCCACGAGCCGCTGAAGTTCGCCTACTGGGTGCCCAACGTCAGCGGAGGCCTGGTCATCAGCTCCGTCGAGCAGCGCACCGACTGGGGGTACGACTACAACGTCAAGCTCGCCCAGACGGCCGAGCGCGTGGGCTTCGAGTACGCGCTGAGCCAGGTGCGGTACGCCTCCAGCTACGGCGCGGCGCAGCAGCACGAGTCGACCTCGATCAGCCTGGCGCTGCTTCTGGCCACCGAGAGGCTCAAGGTCATCTCGGCCATCCACCCGGGCATCTGGCATCCCGCCGTCCTCGCGAAGTTCATCAACACCGCCGACCAGTTCTCGCACGGTCGTGCGGCCGTCAACGTCGTCAGCGGCTGGTTCAAGGACGAGTACACCGACCTCGGCCTGGAGTGGCTCGAGCACGACGAGCGCTACGAGCGCGCCGCCGAGTTCATCCAGGTGCTGCGCGGGCTGTGGACGCAGGAGAAGTTCTCGTTCCACGGCAAGTACTACGACATCAACGAGTTCACCCTGCGTCCGTTCCCGTACGAGGTCGAGGGTCGTGCGCACCCGGACATCTTCCAGGGCGGCAACTCGACGGCTGCGCGCTTCAACGGCGGCGCCTACTCGGACTGGTACTTCTCGAACGGCAAGGACTTCGACGGGTTCACCGAGCAGTACGACGACGTCACGCGCATCGCCGCCGAGCACGGCCGTCGCACCCGCTTCGGCCTGAACGGCTTCGTCATTCAGCGGGACTCCCGCGCCGAGGCCGAGCAGCAGCTGCGCGACATCATCGCGGGCGCGGACAGCGGCGCCGTCGAGGGCTTCCGCAAGAGCGTGCAGGAGGCCGGCAACGCCACCAAGGACGGCAAGGGCATGTGGGCGGACTCGTCGTTCGACGACCTCGTCCAGTACAACGACGGGTTCCGCACCCAGCTGTTCGGCGACGCGCAGCAGATCGCCGAGCGGATCATCGAGTACAAGAAGCGCGGCGTCGACCTGTTCCTCCTCGGGTTCCTGCACTTCCAGGAGGAGCTGGAGCGCTTCGGCGAGACGGTCATCCCGATCGTCCGCGAGCTCGAAGCGGACCTCGCCCGCACCGGCGACCCGATCGAGGTCTCCGCGCGCTGACAACCGCTTGAAGGGGCCGGGATGCCATGGCATCCTGGCCCCTTTGCCGATTCACGGCCGCGAGGTCGGAAGGGACGACGCGATGAGCGGCGCACGACTCGGGTTCTTCACGCGACTGCTGGACGCCGCGCCGGACGGACGCCGGTATCGGACGGCTCTCGCGCAGGTCCGCGCCGCCGAGGAGCACGGATTCGCGTCCGCGTGGGTGGCGCAGCACCACTTCGACCGCGACGAGGGCGGCCTCCCCTCGCCGTTCCCCTTCCTCGCGGCGGCTGCGGTGCAGACCGATCGCATCGCCCTCGGAACCGGCATCGTCGCGCTGCCGCTGGAGGACCCGGTGCGGGTCGCCGAGGACGCCGCCGTCGTGCAGGCGCTCAGCGACGGTCGCGTGCAGCTGGGCGTGGGCAGCGGCGGCACCCCGTCCGCGTTCGCCGCCTTCGGCCGCGCGTCGGAGGACCGCCGCGAGATCCAGGCGGACCACCTCGACGTGCTCCGCGACGCTTTCGCGGGACGCGGCATCCGGGGGTCGGACCTGCGTCTGAACCCGCCGGCGCCGGACCTGGCGGTGCGTCTGTGGCAGGCGACGTTCTCCGTCGAGGGCGGGCGTCGCGCCGGACGGGCCGGCGACGGCCTGCTGCTCTCCCGCACGCAGCCGCGGGAACCGGGGCAGGCGCTGCACGACGTGCAGGTGCCGATCGTCGAGGCCTATCTCTCAAGCCTCCCCGGCGGCGTCGAGCCGCGCATCCTCGCGTCCCGGACGGCGGTCGTCGTCGACCCGGACCGTCTCGCCGAGGCGTGGGCGTCCGCGGACCACGGCGTGCGCGGCCTCACCCGCACGTTCCTCGGCCAGGACGACACGGGCGACCTCGCCGACCTCGCCCGGCTCACCGACACGCACCTCGGCACGGTGGAAGAGGTCGTCGCCACGCTCGCGGCCGATCGCACCCTCCCTCTCGCCACCGACGTAGCGTTCCAGGTCCACTCCGTCGACCCGGCGCCCGAGATCACCCTGCGCTCGATCGAGCTGCTGGCCACCGAGGTCGCCCCGCGGCTCGGCCTGCGCACCGGAGAGGCCGCCGCCGCCGAGCTGAGGGGCCTCACCGCTGTCGAG
>VGAV01000248.1 GCA_016870695.1 Actinomycetota bacterium
TAGGGCGACGAGGGTGAGGATCTGCGCGGGCGTCGTGCGCACCCGCGGGGTCTGCAGCGTCTGGGTCAGCGTGAGGGTCGTCCCGCGCTTCTCCTCCACGGCGATGTTGCCCGTCGCGGGGACCAGCGGACCGGCGGGGACCCGGGTCGTGCCGGCGACGCCCCCCGCTTCCGTGTCCGGCATCACCGCGCTGCGGGCCCGGGCGCGCCGCGAGCGGAGCGAGAAGTACAGCTGCGTCAGGATCGCGATGAGCGTCGAGTACACGAAGGCCGTGACGAACAGCACGGTCGGCGAGAACCCGGGGATGTCGCCCACCATGTCGCGGACCAGGAGTCCGAGCACCGAGATCGGCGAGAGCGAGCCGGCGAGGGCGCCGTAGACGACGGTCATGCCGACCGGCAAGGGGTCCATGCCGTGCTTGGCGGCGAAGCTCAACGCCACGGGGGCCACGAGCGCGACCGCCGCAGGCGGGAACGTCCCCATCGCCGTGAGGACCGTGGCCACGCCGAAGAGCACCCAGGGGACGAGCGCCGTCCGGCCGCGGACGAGACGGACGCCGCGGTCCACGATGAGATCGACGGTGCCGTTCAGCTTCGCCACGGCGAACAGGTAGGTCACGCCGACGATGGTGAGGAACAGGTCGGCGGGGAATCCGGCGAGCAGCTGGTCCTCATCGAGCCCGAGGACGAGCGTCCCGACGAGGAACGCGCCGATGAAGCCCAGGATGCCGATGTTGATCGGCCTCAGGGTCGCGATGACCACCATCGCGAACAGCGCGAGGATGGAGATGAGTTCTGGTGACATCTTTGTCTTCCCAAGGGGGTCGGGGCAGCCGGGTCCGCTTCCGCGGGCCGGCCGCCTATTCGATCATCGGACGAGGAGGGCTTCCTCGGCCAGCCCCGGCACGTGACCGGGCAGTTGGTCGACCGGGAGGGTCACGGAGGCGTCCGCGAGCCGGCGGGCCGTTCGGGTGATGGCGACCGCGGGCGAGCCGTTCTGGACGCCGATGCGGGTGACGATGACGCCCGACGGCGTCCGCAGCGAGACCGTGCCCTGGTCGTCGGGCGTGGCGATGCGGTGGACGACCGTCCCCGCGGTCGCGGCGGCCATGGACAGCGCGACACTGCCGGTGATGGCGAGCGCCGGGTGGGCCTTGCCCATCGACATCATGGTGACGCCGACGACGCGTCCGCCGGGGCCGTCCGACGAGACCATCGCCACCTTCGGCACGGCCTTGCGGGCCTCCTCCGGCGTCCGGGCGAGGCCCATGCGGACGGCCGCCTCCCGACGGATCCCTTCGATCCGACGCAGCAGCTCGGGACGGCCGTCGATCTCGGCCGGGGTCTCGAGCCCGGTGAGCCCGAGCGCCTCGGCCTCGGCGATGACGACCGGTGCGCCGGCGTCGACGAGCGTCACGGGGACGCCGTCGATGCGCTCGGCGGCGAGCCCGGTGGGCAGGAGCCGTCCGGTCGTCCTCCCGGCGGGGTCGACGAACCAGAGCACGACCTCGAGCCCGGCGTACGGGACGCCCACGATGCGGGCGTCCCCGGACTCATCGAAGATCCCGCCGGGCGTGGGCACCTCGGCGATCATGAGCTGGTTCGTGTTCGTGTTGAAGATCCGCACGCGGGTCCGGTCGCCTCGCGGCAGGAGCCAGCCCGCGTGAAGGGCGTAAGGCGCGATGGCCGCCGAGCAGTTGCCGCAGTTGCTGGACCAGTCGACGAGCCCGTCGGTCAGCCCGACCTGGGCGAAGGTGTAGTCGATGTCGGCGTCGTCGCGATCGCTGCGCGAGAGGATCACCGCTTTGCTGGTCGTCGAGGTGCCGCCGCCGAGGCCGTCGATCTGACGCTCGTCGGGGCTGCCGTACAGCCGGACCAGGATGTCGTCGACCGGCGCACCGATCCGCTCCAATTCGCGGCGCGAGAAGACCCAGCATTTGCTGGTCCCGCCTCGCATGAGCGTCGCCGGTATGTCCAACATCGCAGCTCCCTTCGGGGTCGGCCTCCATGGTCGTCCGATGGTGATGTTCAGCGATATCGCGATGTGCTTTACAGACGTGAAGTGATGCTTCACGGTTAGCGAGCCCGCAATCCGGGGGATGACGCCGATCACGGGTCTTGAGGTGATGGCGTCCCTCCCCCGAATCGTGAAGCTGTGCTTCATGCGCTTTCAGTCCAAGACGTGTGGACTGTACGCTGGGCGAAGCGAGGAGGCCCCCATGCTCGACGTCCGACGGCTCTCGGTCCTGGTCACGATCCTCGATCACGGCTCGCTCACGGCGGCCGCGAAGACGCTGGGCTACTCGCCGTCCGCCCTGTCGCAGCAGCTGCAGCGTCTGGAGCAGGAGGTGGGGCAGCCGCTCGTCCGCCGACAGCCGCGCGGCGTCACCGCGACCGAGGCCGGCGCTCTCCTCGCGGGGCACGCGCGCTACATCCTCCGGCGTCTGCGCGCGGCGGAGTCCGAGCTCGGGGAGCTGGCGGGCCTGCAGCGCGGACGGATCTCCGTCGGTACCTTCCCCACCATCGGCAGCACCATCATGCCGATCGCGATCAGCCGGTTCCGTCGCGACTATCCCCAGGTGCGCCTCGACGTGCACAGCGCGCGGTTCGACGAGCTCGTGGCCGCCCTGCAGGAGAACGCGATCGGGCTGTCCCTGCTGTGGGACTACGAGTGGAACCGCATCCAGGAGCCCGACCTGTCGCTGACGCCGCTGTTCGAGGACCCGACGGTGCTCGTCGTCTCGCAGGAGCACCGCCTCGGGCGCGCCCGGCACGTCACCATGTCGATGCTCCGGCACGAGGAGTGGATCGTCCGCAAACGCGACCACCCCGTCGCCGAGGTGCTGGAGCGCAGCTGCCGTTCCGCCGGCTTCTCGCCGTCGATCGCCTTCGAGGCCAACGACTACCAGGAGGCGCTGGCGATGGTCAGCGTCGGCCTCGGCGTCGCTCTCGCGCCGCGCACCGCCGTGCAGTCCGCCCGTCCCGACGTGCGCATCGTCAGCCTCGGCCAGGAGGCGCCGTCACGGCGGATCGTCGTCGCGCACCGGAGCGACCGCGTCCGCCCGCCCGGGGAGCGCGCGATGCACCAGATCCTCGTCGACGTCGCCCGGGAGCATCTCACCGCGGGGTGACGCCCGCGCGACGGGGCGGGACGACCCGGGTTCGCCGCCGGCCCCTGAGGAGGCTCAGAGACCGGGGCCGACCGCGCGCGCAGGAGCCGCCGTGAGCTGCAGGGCCCCCCATAGCTCCGCGCGACCGGCGAACGACTCCAGGTCGAGACCGAGGAGCCGCGCGGCAGTGTCGACGCGGTGCCGCAGCGTATGACGGTGCAGGCCGAGGGCGGCCGCGGCCGGCCCCCACGCCCCGTTGTGATCGAGCCATACCACCAGCGCGTGGCGCAGGTCCTCCGGAGCGTCCGGCCCGTCCAGCGGCAGCAGCATGCGCCGGGCGATGTCGTGCGCGCGCGTGTGCTCCAGATGGCCCAGCAGGCCCGCGCGGGCGAGGTCGTCGAACTCCGCGACGGGGTGCTGATCCGTCGCCCGGGCGAGGGCACGACGGGCCTCCGCCATGGCATCCGCGAATTCCTCCCACGTGGGTGCCGCCGAGAAGCCGGCCCGCGCGCCCTGCCGGGCGAGGAGCGACGTGAGCTCCTCGCGGTCGTCGGCGGCGGTGACGGTGACGAGGAGGCCGTCCTGCTCGGCGAAGAAGAGACCGCCCGGCCTCTCCTCGGCCAGCAGCTCGAGCGAGGAGCGGAGGACGTCGGCGGCTCCCGCGCCCGGCTCGGCGGCGAGCGCGACGCAGCCCACCCGGACGGGGTCGGACGGAAGGGCGCCCCAGAGGTGTTCGACCGTCCGCGTCGCGGCCGCGTGCCGCCCCGCGGCGAGGAGCTCGAGCACGCCGGACCGGAGGCGCCGTCGGGCGTCGTCCAGCGTGCGGCTCTGCTCGAGTGCGATGCTCGCGAGCGCGATGACGGCATCGACGAGGTCCACGCCCGCGCGGTCGAGGGCGCTCGCCCCCACCCCCACGGCCAGGACGCCTCGCAGGCGCCCGCGCTGACCGAGCGTCTGCAACGTCGCCTCGCCGGCGCGGAGGCTGAGGCGGACCGCGGCCGTCCGCCCCCGGGAGAGGACCCCCTCGACCGCCGCGTCGACCTCGGCGACGAGCTCAGCCGGGATGCCGTGCCGCGTCGGTACCGGCACGCGGCTGCCGCGCGCGTCGTAGAGGGCCACCCAGCAGTCGAGGTTGCGCTCGAGCTCGCGGAGGATCTCGGCGAGGCCGTCCGGACGCAGCGCGGCCCGGGCGACCGACCGCTGAGCCTTCAGCGAGCGCTCGAGCGCGAGCCGGTCGTCCTCCGCGACGGCATCCGAGACGAAACGGATGAGGCCCATGAACGGCGTCCGCTCTGAGACCTCGATGAGCGGGAGGTCGAGCTGCCGCGCCGCCGCGATGAGGTCGTGCGGGATGTCGTCGTGGACGATTCCCGTCGCGAACCCGAGGGCCAGGATGCCGTGATCGACCAGGCGTCGGACGTAGGGGAGCGCGGGCTCCGGCTCCTGCCCGCCGAACTGCACGCCGTCCGTCAGCAGCAGGCCGCCCGCGCCGATCCAC
>VGAV01000249.1 GCA_016870695.1 Actinomycetota bacterium
GCGGGGCCGCGGGGGTGGGGGCGTCGGGCGCAGTCGTCGCGGCGTCGATGCGGCGGCGCGGGGCCGCGGGGGCGGTCGCGGCGTCGGGCGCGGTCCCGGTGTCGGGGGTGCGGCGCGGGGCGTCGGACGCGGGGGCGGGGTCTGGCGTTCGCATGCCCCTAGGAAAGGCGCCGCGCCCTCACCGGAGCCTCACCGGACCCTGCCCGCTGCTGAGAGGACTTATGCGAGTCCTATGCGAGGCGGATTGATGCGTCGGCGTCGTTCGGGGCGCCCATCGTGCATCGGGGCGGGATATGTCGCGCCCCGACGCACATCCCGCGCCCCGAAACCCGCCGCGCGGCGGATCACGCCACGGTGCGGATCACGCCCGTGATGACCAGCGTCACGGCGGTCGTCCACAGCGCGATCGCCGCGGCCTGCCACGCGAGGACACGGACCGGTGAGACCCCGGTCGACGTCAGCGCGGCGGCGGTGAACTGCGTCGGCAGCAGCAGCGGGCCGAGCAGGCTCACACCCGGCGTCCCGTAGCGGTGGTACGCCCGCTCGAACTTCTCGCGCCGCGCCGTCGTCGGCTTCTCGGGCGCCCCGCGGCGGGTCGTCACGGCGGTGCGCACCCGGGATGCCACGAGCACCACCACGGCCACGCACAGCAGGTTCCCGAGGGCCCCGGCGACGGCGGCGAGGACCGGGTGGATGCCGCCGATGATCCCGATGGCGGCCGCCCCCTCGCCTTCGATGAACGGCACCGCCCCGGCCAGGGCCACGACGAGCGGCTGGACGAGATCGGGCACGCCGGCGACGAGGTCCTGGAAGCCGAGGACGAGGTCGGAAACGGGGTTGGACATGGATGCCTCCGAGGGTCTGGATCGCGGGGTGTTCCGCGGTGATCCCATCTCATCGGCGGGCGGCTTCCGGCGGCAGTGTCGCGGTGTCACGCGCTTGCGGGAGGATGCGAAGGCCCACCCGTGACGAATGTCATGCCCGTACTGTGGCGGGTGTGAGCCTCCGTCCCACCGCCTCGCCGAGCACCGCGATGTCGACCGTCCCGCGGAACGACGAGACCGCGCCCATTCGGACGCCCGCCGCGACGACCCATGCCCGCGACGTGCGCGTGACCTGGTGGTACACCGCCGGCTCCCTCGTCGTCTTCCAGCTCACCACCCTCTTCATGTGGCTGCTCGCGCTCCTGTACCGGGAGCCGCCCCTCCCCTCCGCCGCGGCGATCGCGCTGTTCGTCGCGGGTGCGGCCGTGTCCGTCGCCGCCGGCGTCCTCCTGCTGGTGCGTTACCGGGTCGAGCCCGTCGACGACGCCGAGGACCACCGCGCGGGCGTCCCGTGGATGCTCCTCGGAGCCTCCGCCGCAGCCGCGCTCGCCCTCGGGGTCGCCGTCGGCTCGCCGCTGCTTGCCGTGACCACGGCCGCGTACGCCCTCTGCCTGGTGCGCTGGCAGGGTGGCATCCGGTTCCGTCTCGTCCTCCTGCTGACCGTCCTGATCCTCGCGGTCTGGTTCGTCGAGGCCACGCGCCTGAACCCCGACGCGTACGCCGGGCCGGTCACGAGCGCCGCGGTCTTCGGTGCGCTGCTCGTGCCGATCACGGCGACGTCGCTGTGGTGGTGGGACGTCGTCCGCGAGCTCGACCGGGCGCGTCGCGCGGAGGGGCGTCTCGCCGCGGCGCAGGAGCGCCTGCGCCTCGCGAGCGACCTGCACGACCTGCAGGGCCACCACCTGCAGGTCATCGCGCTGCAGCTGGAGCTCGCGGAGAAGATGCTCGCGCGGGACCCGGATGCCGCTGCCGATCAGGTCCGCGCGGCGCGCGGGAGCGTCGACGAGGCGCGCCGCGGGACCCGGGATCTGGCCGCGCGGTTCCGCGGGGTGCCGCTGCCCGACGAGCTCGCCAACGCCGTCGACCTGCTGCGCGCGGCGGGACTGCGGGTGCGTCTGGACGTCGCCGAGGATGCGGCGGAGGCTCCGGCGGACGTCCTCGGACCCGTCGTCCGCGAATGCACGACCAATGTCCTCAAGCACGGCGGCGGCGCCGAGGCATCCCTCTCCCTCCTCCGACGCGACGGTGCCTGGGTGCTGTCGATCGGCAACGACGTGCGCGGGGAGACCTCGCCCGTCGGCGACGGCGCGGGCCTGGCCGGGATCGCGGCGCGCGTCGGCGCCATCGGCGGGACCATGGATGCCACCGCCTCCGGCGACCGCTTCGTCGTCACGGTCGCCGTGCCGGCTGGGGTTCTGTCGTGACTGGCGACCGGGTCATCCGGGTGCTCATCGCCGACGACGAGGACATGATCCGCACCGCGCTCGCCGCGCTGCTGCGGCTGGAGGACGACCTCGACGTCGTGGGGGAGTGCCGCGACGGCGAGACCGCGATCGCCGAGGCCGCGCGGCTGCGGCCGGACGTGTGCCTGCTCGACCTGGAGATGCCCGGCCTCGACGGCGTGGACACCGCCGCCCGCATCCTCCGCACGGTGCCGTCGCGCTGCGTCATCGTCACGCGCCACGCCCGTCCGGGGGTGCTCCGCCGGGCGCTCGGGGCGGGTGTCGACGGGTTCCTGCCGAAGTCGCGCCCCGCCGACGACGTCGCCGCGGTGATCCGCGAGGTCGCCGCCGGTCGGCGCTACGTCGACCCCGAGATCGCCGCCGACGCCCTGAGCGACGAGCGGAGTCCGCTCACCGACCGGGAGCTCGACGTGCTGCGGGCCGGCGCGCGCGGCGAGACGGTCGCCGAGATCGCCGCGGCGCTGCATCTGTCGGCGGGGACGGTGCGCAACCACGTGTCGTCGGTGCTCGGCAAGCTCGGCCTCGCGAGCCGGCAGCAGGCGACGATCCACGCGCGCGAGCGCGGCTGGATCTGACGCGCACCCGCCGCTCGGGCGGTGCGCCCGCGGCATCCCGCGCCGCCAGTCGATGACTTGGCGCAAATGCACGCGCCGACGGCGCCACGGCGTACATATGCGGCAAGTCAGCGCTTCGGGGGTCCAGGCAGGGCTGGACGGGGAGGGGCCTCGAGGGGTGAGGAGGGGGCGGGGGCGGGGCCTTGCGGCATCCATGGTCCGGGGAGGGTTTCGCGATCCGTGCCGGGGGCTGCGCGACGCGGTTCATCCGCGGATTCGGGGGCGGACCGCCGCTATCTTCGCTCGGGTCGGACTGTCAGGCGAGCGAAGGGGCTGCCGATGATCGAAGTGGGACGGTCGGTTTCGGGGCTGACGTGGAAGACGATCGAGGACGACTTCGTCCTGGGGGCGTGCGCGCGGCGCATCGTGGGCTTCGCGGCGCTCGCGCCGGACGGCCGGTGGAGTGCGTTCGACGACGAGTCCCAGCCGCTCGGCGACCTCGCGACCCTGGACGAGGCGAAGGCGCTCATCTGGGGGGCGCATCGCACGACGCACGACAGGACGTGCGCGTCGCCCTGGGGGCACGGCTGGGCGGGTCTCGCGGAGACGGTCCGGCGCTGGCGCGAGGGCGGAGCGGTGCCGCTGCGGCAGGACGGCCCCGGACCGCAGGACTGAGGACGGGATGCCGCCGAGCCCCGGGCCGGCGAAGCGGATGCCTCCCATCGGAGGGGCCGGGGCGGGGCCATTCAGCCCCGTCCGGTAGGGTGGACGATTGGTGCAGATCTCTTGATATCGAGAGATTTCGCCTCCTCCCACCACCGATCGCCCAGCGAAGGATTGTCCGTGGATCTCTACGAGTACCAGGCACGTGATCTGTTCGAAAAGTACGAGGTGCCGGTGCTCGCCGGCATCATCGCCGACACCCCTGAGGAGGCGAAGGCGGCCGCGGAGAAGCTCGGCGGTGTCGTCGTCGTCAAGGCTCAGGTCAAGACCGGAGGCCGCGGCAAGGCCGGCGGCGTGAAGGTCGCCAAGACCCCCGACGAGGCCTTCGAGGCGGCGCAGGCCATCCTCGGCCTCGACATCAAGGGCCACGTCGTCAAGCGCGTCATGGTCGCCGCCGGTGCCCGCATCGCCAAGGAGTTCTACTTCTCGGTGCTTCTCGACCGCGCCAACCGCTCCTACCTGTCGCTGTCCAGCGTCGAGGGCGGCATGGAGATCGAGGAGCTCGCCGTCGAGCGTCCCGAGGCGCTCGCGCGCATCGAGGTCGACCCGCTCGAGGGCATCAGCCACGAGAAGGCCCTGGAGATCGCCAAGGCCGCGAAGTTCGACGACGAGCTGGCCCCCAAGGTGGCCGATGTCTTCGTCAAGCTCTTCAACGTCTACAAGGGCGAGGACGCCACGCTCGTCGAGGTGAACCCCCTCATCCAGAGCGAGGACGGCGACATCATCGCCCTCGACGGCAAGGTGTCGCTCGACGAGAACGCCGGCTTCCGCCACCCCGAGCACGAGGCGCTCGAGGACAAGGACGCCGCCGACCCGCTCGAGGCCAAGGCCAAGCAGCACGACCTGAACTACGTCAAGCTCGACGGCCAGGTCGGCATCATCGGCAACGGCGCGGGCCTGGTCATGTCGACCCTCGACGTCGTCGCCTACGCCGGCGAGAAGCACGGCGGCGTCAAGCCCGCCAACTTCCTCGACATCGGCGGCGGCGCCTCGGCGACCGTCATGGCCGCCGGTCTCGACGTCATCCTCGGCGACGAGCAGG
>VGAV01000250.1 GCA_016870695.1 Actinomycetota bacterium
TTCCTTCGCTGGTGGTGACGTTGCCCTCGATCGCTGCTGCAACAGCGCCGGGGGCTTTTTCCGTGGTGGGGTTGTTCATTCGTCGGTGCCCGCGGCGTCGACCCATGCGATGACGTCGGCGCGCCGGTAGCGGACTGCGCGGCCGAGGCGCACGAACGCCGGTCCTCTGCCTTCCATCGCCCAGCGTGCGAGCGTCGAGATTGCGACGCGCGTGTACGCCGCGACCTCCGATCGTGTCGCCAGGTCGGGCAGCTGGTCGGCCCGGGTGTTGGGTGCGGTTTCCACGCTGGTCCTCCGATACGTATTGCCCCACGGGGTGCAGGGAATCTGATGGTACATGAGTTATCAGGAAATGCCAGGAGGGTGCAATACTTTCTCGCGTGACTGATTCAGATACCCGCATTGGCCGGAACCTTGCAGCCCTGAGGGGTGGCATGTCACAGGCTGCGCTCGCCGCGGCGATGCGTTCCGCGGGCTTCAAGTGGTCGCAGCCGACCGTTGCGGCCGTCGAGAAGGGCGAGCGCGGGTTGAAGCTTTCAGAGGGAGAGAGGCTGGTCGCGATCCTCGGGCTGGAGCAGCTCGAGGACCTCATCGAACGACCCGCCGACGCTGTCATCGCTGCCGCGCTCGGTCGCATGGAGAGCGCCGCAACGCAGCTGGAGACGGCGGCGCTCGAGTACTGGGACGCGCAGTTCTCGCTCGCGCGGATCCTCGACGAGCTCGCCGACCGCGGCTACGACATGGCAGACGACGACACCGCACGCTGGATCGACTCCGACCCGCGCGTCGATGTTCTCGACGTCGCCCCACCGATCGCGCCCGTCACTCCGCGGGCGACGGAGGGCGTCCCGGGAACTGGCTCCTGGATGCGGCGTCTGGCCGCGGGCCCCTACGGCAAACACAGCGAGCGCACTCGTGGCTAGGCCCCGCACACCGCTGAGCGCCTACGGCGCAATCCACACCCTGCAGGTCGAGCCGGGGAAATGGCGGGCGCGCACCCGCTACCGCTTCGACGACGGACGCTTGCGCCAGGTCGAACGGTTCGCGCCGAGTGAGGCGAAGGCCAAGGCCAAGCTCCGCGAGGCGCTGACATCCATTCAGGCGTCGACGGCGACCGAGGTCAGACGCGAGACCCGCGTCAGCGACCTGGGGGAGCGGTTCCTGGCCTCGAAGACGAAGATCGCCCCTCGCACCCTGGTCGACTACACGCGCATCGTGCGGAACGTCATCGTCCCGCGAATCGGTGACCTTGCGGTGTCCGAGGCCGGCCCGGACCGGCTGCAGCGGTTCCTCGACGTCGTCGCGGCCGAAAGTGGACCCGGCGCCGCGAAGACCGCGCGGGCGGTGCTCTCCGGGATGATGGGCGTCGCAGCGCGCGCCGAGGCCGTGAAGGGCAACCCCGTGCGGGAGCTCGAGCGCACCGAGTCCAGCGGCTCGCACGGGTCAGTTGCCATCCCGCTCGGGGATCTTCCCGGCATCCTCGACGCCGTACGCGCCGACCGGACGCTGCAGGCCCTCGACATGGTCGACCTGGTCGTGTTCATGGCGGGGACCGGCGTGCGCATCGGCGAGGCGTGCGCGCTGGCGTGGGATGACGTCGACCTCGACGCCGGCACCGTCGCGGTGCGGAAATCGAAGACCGATGCCGGCGTGCGGCGCATCCGGGTCTCGTCGACGGTCGTGGCAATGCTCGTCTCGCGTCGCGTTGCTGGCGGTCCGAATGATGCCGGTCAGGTGTTCCCGACGCCCCTCGGCCGCAAGCGAGACCCACGCGCCGCCGCTCGTGACTGGGCCGACGCCCGCGACCGTATCGGGCTACCGGACCGGTACACCTTCCACGCGTTCCGCAAAACGATGGCGACGCTGCTCGATCAGGCCGGGCTCACGGCCCGTGACATCGCCGAGTACCTGGGGCACACCAACCCCGCGCTGACGCAGACGGTCTACATGTCGAAGACGGTTGGCGGGACGCGCGCGGCGGACGCCGTGGACGGCGTGCTCAAGCGATGAGTCCGCGCTGCTCGCTCGCCGACATCACGCGGAACAGGCTCTCCACGACCCATTCTCTGCCGGCGAGAGCAAGAGCCTGAGCGAGCGCGTCGGCCCAGTCGTTTGCGATGAGCCCCACCGCATGGTCGGCGGCGTCGCCGTACCTGCGATCGACGGCCCGAAGACCCGCCATCCATTCCATGCGCGGAATCATCCGCCGGGTTCAGCTGGCCATGGCTGGGGGTTGACGTGCCCAGTCGCTAGACTCATGGTGACGACGCGAATGTGCGGGGTTTGTGCGGGGTGCCGCACCACCGTTCTCACAACTCCCGCGGGATTCCGCGGCTAGCCGGCTTGGCGCAATTGGTAGCGCACCGTACTTGTAATACGGGGGTTGCAGGTTCAAGTCCTGTAGCCGGCACCAAATTTCCCCGATCAGGTGGCTATTCGCGCTGGCTCGTCCCGAAATCTCCGCTTTCAATTTACGGTTTACTCACGGTTTTGCCCTAACCTCTTTCGGCCCATCGTGGTGTTGCGGCGTGCCTGCGCCGGTTGATGCACCGTTCCGTGTCATATGCTCGCGGTCATGACTGTCATTGGGGGACGATGGTTCACTCCGGCGAGGCCCATCGGCGAACGTTGCGGCCACGCGGTCATCGTTGACGATGGTCGAGCCAGAAACGAGTGGCGGTTCGAGATCGAAGAGGTGCGCGACGAGATGGCCGCGCTGCAGAAGAACCGGCTCGATCCGAAGCTGTCCCCTGCGGAGATGAAGGACTACTGGCAGAAGCTGATGGCCCTCCTAGAGAAGGCCCGGGCTGGGCGTATTAGGATCGGGGAGACATGGGACGCGGATGCGAAGGTCATCCGCGATCTCATCCTTGAGTTGAGACCCCTCCTGGACGGCAACCGAATCGTCTTCAACCGTCGTCCTCGCAAGCTCCGGTTGTACTACGGAGAGCCGAACACGCAACCCAGTTGCCTCCTCGCACTGCACCTAGATACTAAGGAGGCAGATGAGGCAGGCAAGGATGAACAGAACATCTCGATCGCCGAGGCTGTCCGACGTGCCCATGAATGGGCGCAGGCGGCCTAGGGGCCGTTAGAAGGAGAACGATATGCCGAAGCCACACATGGTTTCCGTCACCGACCTCACGGACCTCGAAAGCCTCGATGCCGAGGAGGTCGGCAGTTGGACCGCGCGGTGCAACATCGTTGCGCAGGAAACTTTCCTCTCCTCGATCGTGTCGAGTATTGGTGATCGGTACGACCATGTCGCTGGTCAGCTTGGCATCTCCGTTGCTGATCTCCACGACGTGCTGAGCGGTCGCGTTGACCTCAACATGAGCGAGATCCGACTTCTAGGCATTGCGGCGGAGTGCGTGGTGTCTTACTCGGTGCTGCCCGCCCGCCCGCAGTACAGTCGCTGGCTTACCTCGGCTCGCAACTGGGCACGCGACGCTCCCATTCGCGGTGGGCACCACCAGACTCCGGATCTCGACCCCGCGGACTACGGTCGGCGCGCGCTTGAGGCCATTTGATGTACGACTTCGTGCTGGACTCGCCAGAGGTCATCCAACTCCGAGCGGTTCAGGCGTCTGACGATACTGAGCCGCACCTCGATTGGCACGTCTCCTACTCCGACCAGCGGTTCACATTCGACGAGCGGGTGTGTATTCCCATCATCGGATCGTTGCACTCAGGGGGCCCGGCCGGCTGGGGAGACATATCCGTGGCGGCACTGCTTGTGGTGCTCGGCGATAGCGAGCCCGAACAACTGGAGGATGTCATCGCACCGTCGAACGCGGTGGAGACACTTTACGACGTAGCCCGCGGACACTTGCTCCCGCTTCTCGCGTCAGTGGGCAGCTTGGAGCCCTTGCCTCGCAAATCGCCGCCCGCGTCGGTCTCGAAATTCGATTCGCAGGCTGACAGCGCCGAGGCATCGCCCGAGGACTCGTTGACCGAGAAGCCCTAGGCCTCAGCCGCTCCGTCCTCCTTCTTCAGCAGCCTCGAAAGCACTCCCGCGACGGCAGGGCCGCGATGCACCTCATCCGCGTAGCTGCGTTCTGTCGTCTTCGTCTCCTCGTGGCCAAGCTGATCGCGTGCCGCTTCGATGCCGAGTTCGTCGCGGACGACGGTGGCCACTGTCTTGCGGAAACTCCGCGGGGTAAAGCCGGCCCAGGGGGTCTCGGCGAGGGCATGGCGCCAGGTTGTGCGGTAGTTGTTCGGGTGACGGAACGTGCCCACGCTCGAGGGGAACACGAACTGCGAAAAGGACGAGACCCGTCGCCGCATGAGCATGTCCACGGTCTCGGATGGCAGCTCGAGCTCGCGATAGCCGGCGTCGCTCTTGGTTACCTCCTGCACGAACATCTTCCCGTCGCGGTCCTGCGCGATCGTCGCTCGGACGATGACGCGCTGTGCCACGAGGTCGAGAGCATCCCACCGCAGCGCGAACAGCTCGCCGGTGCGCATGCCCGAGCCGACGAACATGTTCGCGGTGTCAGCGAGGTCGCTCGCGCGGGCGCGGCGTGGGCGACGGTCGTCCTCCTCGCGTGACTCAGCGCCCGCGTCCCATTGCTCGAATCGGTCGAGGATGCC
>VGAV01000251.1 GCA_016870695.1 Actinomycetota bacterium
CGCGGCCGCCCCCGCCCCCGCCCCGGCGCCCGCGCCGGCCGCGGCCTACGAGGTGCGCGCGGGCGACACGCTCTCGGGGATCGCCTCCGCCCACGGCGTCGGGCTCGACGCCGTCCTCTCGGCCAACGGCCTGACCCGCGCGTCGATCATCTACCCCGGCGAGACGCTGCAGATCCCGAGCGGCATGGTCGCCGTGGCATCCGTCGCCCCCGTCCTCGCACCGGGACTCGACGCCGAGCAGAGAGCCAACGCGGGGACCATCATCCGCATCGGCCGCGAGCTCGGGGTGCCCGAGCGCGGCATCGCCATCGCCCTCGGCACCGCGATGCAGGAGTCCTGGCTGCGCAACCTCGACTGGGGCGACCGCGACTCCGTCGGCCTGTTCCAGCAGCGGCCGAGCACCGGATGGGGCGCACCGGAGCAGCTGATGGACCCCGACTACGCGACGCGGGCGTTCTTCCTCGGCGTCGCGGACGCCGGCGGGACCGTCACGCTCGGCCTCGTCGACATCCCGGGCTGGGAGGTCCTGCCGTACGCCGATGCCGCCCAGGCGGTGCAGATCTCCGCCTACCCGGACCGCTACGGGCAGTGGGAGCAGCCCGCGACGGTCTGGCTGGCCGCGCTCGGCTGAGCATTCGGCTTTGGGGGTGAGCCGCTCCCCGAGCTCACAGGAGGCGCTCCGTAGACTCTCCCCGTGAGCACGAGTCAGCAGGCCGACCCGCTGATCGGCCGTCTCGTCGACGGCCGGTACCGGGTCCGTGCGCGCATCGCGCGTGGCGGCATGGCGACCGTGTACGTCGCGACCGACCTGCGCCTCGAGCGCCGCGTGGCCCTCAAGGTCATGCACGGCCACCTGAGCGACGACACCGTGTTCCAGAGCCGGTTCATCCAGGAGGCGCGCTCGGCGGCCCGGCTGGCGGACCCGCACGTCGTGAACGTCTTCGACCAGGGCCAGGACGGCGAGATGGCCTACCTGGTCATGGAGTACCTCCCCGGCATCACCCTCCGCGAGCTGCTGCGCGAGCAGCGCCGGCTCACGGTCGATCAGACCCTGACGATCATGGACGCCATCCTGTCCGGGCTGGCCGCCGCGCACCGCGCGGGCATCGTCCACCGCGACGTCAAGCCGGAGAACGTGCTGCTCGCCGAGGACGGCCGCATCAAGATCGGCGACTTCGGCCTGGCGCGGGCCACGACCGCGAACACCGCCAGCGGTGCGCAGCTGATGGGCACGATCGCCTACCTCGCCCCCGAGCTCGTCACGCGCGGCACCGCCGACGCCCGCAGCGACATCTACTCGCTCGGCATCATGCTCTACGAGATGCTCACCGGCGAGCAGCCCTACAAGGGCGAGCAGCCGATGCAGATCGCCTACCAGCACGCCACCGACTCCGTGCCGCGCCCGAGCGCGAAGGTTCCCACCGTCCCCGAGCAGCTCGACGAGCTCGTACTGTGGTCGACGGAGCGCTCCCCCGACGACCGGCCCGTCGACGCCGGAACCATGCTCTCCCGGCTGCGCGAGGTCGAGAAGGAGCTCGGGCTCGCGCCGCAGGTCGCCCGCGCGGTGTCGGTCGGCATCGCCACGCCCGCGACGGCGGCCGAGTCGCGCGAGCTCACCAAGGTCCTCCCGCAGACCGCGTCGCTCCCCCAGGCCTCCGTCGACGACCACGACAACGCCACGCACCTCCGGGCCCGCACACGGCGCCGCACCGCCCGCGGCGCCTGGATCGTCGCCCTGGTGCTGCTGCTCGCCGGATCCGCGGCGGGCGTCGGCTGGTGGTTCGGCTCCGGTCCCGGCTCGCTGGTGGCCGTCCCCGACGTGGCGCAGCGCAGCTTCGAGGACGCCGCGACGGCGCTCGCCCTCGAACAGCTGCAGGCGCAGCCGCAGGAGGTGAACGACTTCGACGTCCCGGCCGGCACCACGGTCGGCAGCGACCCGGCCGCCGGGCAGCGGGTCGACAAGGACAGCGTCGTGACGGTCTTCGTGTCGGTCGGCCCCGCCACCCACCAGATCCCCGGCCTCGCCGGGGTGCAGGCGGACGAGGTGCGCGGCATCCTGGAGTCCGCCGTCGTCACCGTCGGCGACGAGGCGACGGAGTTCACCGACGCCGACGAGGGCGCCGTGCTCGGGGTCACGATCACCCCGCGCTCCGGCGCCGAGCCCTTCGCCTGCACCGACGGCTGCACCGTGTACGAGGGCGACACCGCCTCGATGGTCGTCTCGCTCGGCCCGATCCCCGACGTCGTGGGGCTGACCGCCGGTCAGGCGGAGCGCGCCCTCAACGACGTGGAGCTGCAGTCGACGCGGGTCGAGGAGTACAGCAACAGCGTCGACTCCGGCGACGTCATCTCGTACGACGCCCGCTCCGGCGGCGGCAACTGGCGACCCGGCGACACGGTGACCCTGCGGGTGTCCATCGGTCCGCGTCCCGTGCAGATCCCGGAGAACGTCATCGGCAAGTCCATCCGCGACGCGGTGGCGCAGCTGCAGGGCCTGGGCTTCGAGGTCAACGCCGGCATCGAGGACGGAACGCTCCCCCTCGGCTTCCGCTACTGGGACATCTACAAGGTGCGCGCCACCAACCCCGCCGCGGGCTCGACCGCCCCCCAAGGTGCGACGATCACCCTCACCCCCACGCTCTGACCCCTGGCGCGCGCCCTCGCCGGACGCGCGGGTGACGACGAAGGCCCCGACCGCACGGTCGGGGCCTCCTCTGTCGCGGGGCTCAGCGCTTCTCGAGCTCCTCGGCCACGAGGAACGCCAGCTCGAGGCTCTGACGGTGGTTCAGTCGCGGGTCGCACAGGCTCTCGTAACGCGTCGCGAGGGTGGCCTCGTCGATCTGCTCCGACCCGCCCAGGCACTCCGTGACGTCGTCGCCGGTGAGCTCGACGTGGATGCCGCCCGGGTGCGTCCCGACGGCGCGGTGCGCCTCGAAGAAGCCGCGGACCTCGTCCACCACGTCGTCGAACCGGCGCGTCTTGTAGCCGGTCGGCGTGGTGATGCCGTTTCCGTGCATCGGGTCGGTGACCCACAGGGGCGTCGCGCCGGAGTCGCGGACGGCCTCGAGCAGCGGCGGCAGCGCGTCGCGGATCTTGCCCGCGCCCATGCGCGTGATGAACGTCAGGCGACCGGGCTCGCGCTCCGGGTCGAGCTTGTCGATCAGGGCGAGCGCGGTATCGGTCGTCGTGGTCGGACCGAGCTTGACGCCGATCGGGTTGCGGATCTTGGAGAAGTAGTCGACGTGGGCGCCGTCGAGCTCGCGCGTGCGCTCCCCGATCCATTGGAAGTGCGACGAGGTGTTGTACGGCAGGCCGGTACGCGAGTCGATGCGCGTCATGGGCCGCTCGTAGTCCATGAGCAGGCCCTCGTGGCCGGTGTAGAACTCGACGCGGGTGAGCTCGTCGAAGTCGGCGCCGGCCGCCTCCATGAACTTGATCGCGCGATCGATCTCGGTGGCGAGACGCTCGTAGGCCTGGTTGGCGGGCGTGCTGGCGAATCCCTTGTTCCAGCTGTGGACCTCGCGCAGGTCGGCGAAGCCGCCCTGGGTGAACGCGCGGATGAGGTTCAGCGTCGACGCGGCCGTGTGGTAGCCCTTGAGCAGACGCGCCGGGTCCGCCTTGCGCGACTCCTCGGTGAAGTCGTAGCCGTTGACGATGTCGCCGCGGTAGGCCGGAAGCGTCACATCGCCGCGTGTCTCGGTGTCGCTGGAGCGCGGTTTGGCGAACTGGCCCGCCATGCGGCCCATTTTCACCACCGGCATCGACGCCCCGTAGGTGAGCACGACGGCCATCTGCAGGACGGTCTTGATGCGGTTGCGGATCTGCTCGGCCGTGGCTCCCGCGAACGTCTCGGCGCAGTCGCCGCCCTGCAGCAGGAACGCCTGACCGGCGGCCGCGCGGGCGAGGCGGTCGCGGAGGATGTCGACCTCGCCGGCGAAGACGAGCGGGGGCAGGGTCGCCAGCTCCGCGGACGCCGCAGCGACCGCGGACTCGTCATACCACTGCGGCTGCTGCTTGATGGGCAGGGTTCGCCAGTGGTCGAGTTCGTGGAGCTGCTGATTCACCCCGCAAGTCTAGTGGCGCGCCGCGGGCGCCTTCGCCGCCTGCGCCGTCGCGAGACGGTCCTTCACGGTCGAGGCGTAGACGTCCTCGTACCGCTGCTCGCCGAGGCGCTGCAGGGCGACCATGATCTCGTCCGTGACCGACCGGAGGATGTAGCGGTCGCTCTCCATCCCCTCGAAGCGGGAGAAGTCCAGCGGCTCCCCGATGACGATGCCGACGCGGCCCACCCGTGGCAGGCGGTGGCCGATGGGCATGACGGCGCCGGTGTCGACCATCACCACGGGGACGACCGGCACGCGCGCCTCCAGCGCCATGCGGGCGATGCCCGTGCGCCCGCGGTACAGCGTGCCGTCGGGGCTGCGCGTGCCCTCGGGGTAGATCCCGAGCAGCTCCCCGCGTCCCAGCACGCCGAGGCCGGTGTTGAGGGATGCCTCCGACGCCTTGCCGCCGGACCGGTCGATCGGCAGCTGGCCGGTCGCGGTGAAGAAGACCCGCGTGGCCCAGCCCTTGAGGCCGCGGCCCGTG
>VGAV01000252.1 GCA_016870695.1 Actinomycetota bacterium
TGGGCCACATGGCTGCGCAGCATCCCGAGGACTACCACGCCTTCGCCGTCGGCGACCCGCTGTCGCTGGAGCGCGCGATCATCGACGCGATCGCCCCCGCGTGGTCGACGCCCGGGTCGCCGCGGCGCGCCGCCGAGGTGGCCCGGCGCCGCGACGAGCGCCGCGAGGAGCTGGACGCCGTCCGCGACGCGCACGTCGCCCTGTACCGCCGGGCGCTGGCCGCCAAGGACGCCGCGTGATCCGCGGCTCGCGGCGCCTCCGCGTCCTCGTCGTCGCCCCGTCGCGATACCCCCTCCGCCAGCCGCACGCGGGCGGGCTCGAGGCGGTCGTGTGGGACCGCGTCCGCTGGTTGCGGGCGCGCGGGCACGAGGTGACGCTGGTGGCGGCGGACGGCTCCGACTTCCTCGGCGACGTGCCGGAGTTCCGGCTGCCGGTGCCGACCTGGGACCGGCGGGCCGACGCCTCCGACACGATGTACCCGCCCGGGTACGCCGACCGGCTGAGCAGCGCCATGGAGGCGGCGCTCCTGCGGCTGCAGGCGGACCGCCACCTCTTCGACGTGGTCGACAACCACAGCCTCCACGGCGAGCCGATCCTGTGGAGCCGCGAGGCCGGCATCCCCGTCGTGACGACGCTCCACACCCCGCCGCTCGAGCCGATGCTGGACGCAGCCGCACGGGTGGTCGACCACGCGCACCGGTTCGTCGCCGTCAGCCAGGCGACCGCACAGGCCTGGTCGGCCGAGGGCGTGGACGCGTTCGTCTTCCCGAACGGGATCGACACCGACCGCTGGACGCGCGGACCCGGCGGTACCCGCTGGGTCTGGTCCGGGCGCATCGTCCCCGAGAAGGCGCCGCACCTGGCGATCGAGGCCGCCCGGCTGGCCGGGGCCGAGATCGTCGTGGCCGGGCGCATCGGCGACGTCGACTACTACGAGCACATGGTGCGGCCGCTGCTGGACGAGCGCGCGCGCTACGTGGGGGCCCTCCGTCAGCCGGATCTGTGCCGCCTGGTCGGCGAGTCGGCGGTCGCGCTCGTGACGCCCATGTGGGAGGAGCCGTTCGGCCTCGTCATCGCCGAGGCCCTGGCCACCGGCACGCCCGTCGCCGCCTTCGACATCGGCGGCGTCTCCGAGGTGCTCGCCGGCGCCCCGGCTGCGGCCGTGGTGACCCCCGGCGACGTCGGGGGACTGGCCGCCGCGGCCGCCGACCTCGCCCGGCAGGCGCAGCGCGAGCCGCTCACCCGCGTGTGGACGCGCCGCGCCGCCGTGCGCGCGCACTCCCTGGCCGGCCGGTACCGCGAGGTGGAGCGGGTGCTCGCGCACACCGCCACGCAGCCGGTGACCGTGCGCCGCGCGCCCGCGGTGTCCTGGTGATCGGCTGGTACGTCCACCATCACGGGTACGGACACCTCTCGCGCTTCCTCGCCGTGCAGCCGCACCTGCGCGTCCCCGTCGCGGCGTTCTCGTCCCTGCCGCGGCCGGGGGGTCTCGACGGGGCGGTGCCGTGGACGCAGCTGCCTCCGGACGCGGACGTCGTCGTGCAGCCCGACGGGTCGCTCTGCGACCCCCGCGAGGCCGATCCCACCGCGCGCGGCCACCTGCACTGGGCGCCGCTCGGTCACCCCGGCCATCGCGCCCGGCTCGCCAGGATCGCCGAGGCGGCCGTCGCCCGCGACCTGCGCGTCCTCGTCGCGGACGTCAGCGCCGAGGTCGCCGTCTTCGCCCGACTGCTGGGCCTGCGCACGGTCGTGGTGACCCAGCCCGGCGACCGCACCGACGCCCCGCACGCCCTCGCGTACGACCTGGCCGATCGGATCCTGGCCCCGTGGGCGCACGGCATCGTGCCGTCCGCAGCGCTGGCCGACCGCGCCGACCGCGTCGCGTGGACCGGCGGCGTCTCGCGGTACGACGGGCGGGCGGCATCCCTCCCCCTGCCCGGACGGTCAGTGCTCTTCCTGGGTCGGACCCTGGAGCCCGAGGTGCGCGCGACCGCCGCCGCCGCGCTGTCCGCCCGGGGCTGGACGGTGGATGCCATCGGGCACGACGCCGCCTCCCGCGTCGACGATCCGTGGCCGCTGCTGTCCTCGCGCACGGTCGTGGTGAGCGCGGCCGGGCAGAACAGCGTGGCCGACCTCGCCGCCGCGGGCGCCCGGGCGGTCGTCATCGCGCAGGAGCGCCCCTTCGATGAGCAGCAGCGGACCGCCGACGCCCTGAACAGCGCGGGTCTGGCGCGCGTGGCCCCCGCCGACGTGTCGGCCGAGGAGCTCGTCGCACAGGTCGAGGGGGCCGCCGGGGACGCCCCGGACTGGTCCCGCTGGCAGGTCGCGGGCGCGGCGCGCCGCTTCGCGGAGGCCGTCGAGGCGATGCTGCCGTGAGCACGACCGCCGTCCTGACCGTCGCCTCCGCCGCGCGCCGCGAGCACCTCGAGCGCCAGCGGCGCGTCCTCGCCGAGGTGGCGCCGGAGGCGCTGCGCGTGGAGGTCTGGCTCGGCGAGACCCTGCCGGACGGGATCCTGGATGCCGCCGCCCTCACGCTCCACGTCCCGCCCGGCCCCCACGGGCTCCGGGTCGGGGAGGGGCGCAACCGCGCGGCCGCGGCCGCCCTCGCCGCGGGCGCCGACCTCCTCGTGTTCCTCGACGTCGACTGCCTGCCCGGGGCCGACCTGCTGCCGCGCTACCGAGCCGCAGCCGCCGCGGCGCCCGACGCGCTGCTGTCGGGCCCGGTGACGTACCTCACGAGCGTGCAACGGCCGTCCACGGCCGCCGAGCTGCCCGGCCACACCCGCCCGCACCGCGCCCGTCCTCTGCCCGCGGACGGCGAGATCCGCGTGGCGACCCGCGGCGAGTACGCCCTGTTCTGGTCGCTCTCGTTCGCGGTCACCCCCGCGACCTGGCGCCGCCTCGGCGGCTTCCACGACGGCTACGAGGGGTACGGAGCCGAGGACACCGACCTGGCCTGGACCGCCCGCGCCGCCGGCATCGAGCTGCGCTGGGTGGGCGGGGCCCACGCGTACCACCAGTGGCATCCGGTGTCCTCGCCGCCGTGGCGGCACCTCGACGACATCCTCCGCAACGGCGCCGCGTTCCACCGGCGGTGGGGCGAGTGGCCGATGGGCGGGTGGCTCGACGCGTTCGCCGCCGCCGGGGCGATCGAGCGCCGCGGCGACGGTTGGGCGCGCGTGGCCTGACCCGGCGCGGGCGCGGGTGGTCTGACCCGGCGCGGGCGCGGGTGGCCTGACCGCGCGCGGGCGAGGGAGGGGATGCGGCGAAGGGAGGAGGCATCCATCCCTTTCGCTCCTCCGCTGCCGACATCCCCTCCCCCCGCCGACGCGCGCGCGGGGCCGCCGCGGCGCTGGGATGTAGCGCTGACTTGCCGCAAATGCACGCTGCCGACAGCCCGCGGCGTACATCTGCGCCAAGTCACGGCGAAGGGCGAAGGGCGCAGCGCAACGCGGGCCGCAACCCCCCGCGGCCATGTCGGGGCCGCTCGATAGCGTCGAAAGCCCGAGACGAAGGAGACCCGATGCCCGCTTGGCCCGAGCACGTCATGTGGTGGCACGTATACCCGTTGGGGTTCGTGGGGGCGCCGATCCGCGACGACGTGGACCCGGATGCCGCTCCCGAGCACCGGCTGGACCGCCTCGAGCCGTGGCTGGACCACGTGATCGGCCTGGGCCTGAACGGCCTCCTGCTCGGCCCCGTGTTCGCCGCCGAGACGCACGGCTACGACACGGTCGACCACTTCCGCATCGACCCCCGCCTCGGCGACGAGGACGATCTGCGCCGTCTCGTCGACGGGGCGCACGCGCGCGGCATCCGGGTCCTGCTCGACGGGGTGTTCAATCACGTCGGGCGCGGCCACCCGGCGTTCCGGGCGTTCGCGGACGGCGGCGACGACCCGGGGCTCTTCCGCGCCCGGCGGGTCGACGGCCGCGTCGAGGCCGATGTGTTCGAGGGCCACGACGCGCTCGTCGCGCTCGACCACTCCTCCCCCGCGGTCGTGGACCTCGTCGTCGACGTCATGTGCCATTGGCTCGAACGGGGCGTCGACGGATGGCGATTGGATGCCGCCTACGCGGTGCCCGCGGACTTCTGGGCGCAGGTGCTGCCCCGGGTGCGCGAGCGGTTCCCCGACGCGTGGTTCCTCGGCGAGGTGATCCACGGCGAGGCCGCGGACATCGTGCGCACGTCGACGATCGACGCGCTCACCCAGTACGAGCTGTGGCAGGGGATCTGGCACGGCATCGCCGACCGCAACTTCTTCGAGCTCAGCCACGCGGTCGAGCGCAACGACCAGCTGCTGGCCACGTTCGTGCCGCAGACCTTCGTCGGCAACCACGACGTGACCCGTATCGCCTCGGCCATCGGCCCGGATCTGGTGCCGCACGCGCTCGCGGTGCTGTTCGCCGTCGCAGGCACCCCGTCCGTGTACGGCGGCGACGAGCTGGGCTGGACGGGCGTGAAAGAGGAGCGGATCGGCGGCGACGACGCGGTGCGGCCGGAGTTCCCCGCCGCCCCGCCGCGCGACGAGGAGCTGGACCCGTCCGCGCTGCGCATCCTCGACGCGCATCGCGCGC
>VGAV01000253.1 GCA_016870695.1 Actinomycetota bacterium
GGGGTACAGCGGGAAGGCGTCGGTGAGCGTCGCGACGCGCGCCCGCAGCGCCTCCACGTCGGCGCCGGGGATCAGCGCGAGCGCGATGATGTCGGCCACCTCGGTGAACTCGGCGTCGCCGAAGCCGCGGGTCGCGAGCGCCGGGGTACCGATGCGGAGACCCGACGTGACCATCGGCGGACGCGGGTCGTTCGGGACCGCGTTGCGGTTGACGGTGATGTGGATCTCGTGGAGCAGGTCCTCGGCCTGCTTGCCGTCGATCTCCGCCTCGCGCAGGTCGACGAGCACGAGGTGCACGTCGGTGCCGCCCGAGCGCACGGCGATACCGGCGTTCTTCACGTCGTCCTGGGTGAGGCGGTCGGCGAGGATCGCCGCACCGCGCAGGGTGCGCTCCTGGCGCTCCTTGAATTCCGGCGTCATCGCGAGCTTGAACGCCGTGGCCTTCGCCGCGATCACGTGCATGAGCGGGCCGCCCTGCTGACCGGGGAAGACCGCCGTGTTGATCTTCTTGGCCAGGTCGGCGTCGTTGGTGAGGATGAGGCCCGAGCGCGGGCCGCCGATCGTCTTGTGCACGGTCGTGGAGACGACGTGCGCGTGCGGGATGGGCGAGGGGTGCACGCCCGCGGCGACGAGACCGGCGAAGTGCGCCATGTCGACCCAGAGCAGTGCGCCCACCTCGTCCGCGATGGCACGGAAGGCGGCGAAGTCGAGCTGACGCGGGTAGGCCGACCAGCCGGCGATGATGACCTTCGGCTTGTGCTCGACGGCGAGGCGGCGAACCTCGTCCATGTCGATGACGCTGGTCTCGGGGTCGACGCCGTAGGCGACGATGTCGTACAGACGGCCCGAGAAGTTGATCTTCATGCCGTGGGTGAGGTGACCGCCCTGGTCCAGGGCGAGGCCGAGCAGCGTGTCGCCGGGGCGGGCGATGGCGTGCAGGACGGCGGCGTTCGCCGACGCGCCCGAGTGCGGCTGGACGTTGGCGAATTCGGCGCCGAAAAGGGCCTTGGCCCGCTCGATCGCAAGCGACTCGGCGACGTCGACCTCTTCGCACCCGCCGTAGTAGCGACGGCCGGGGTAGCCCTCGGCGTACTTGTTCGTCAGCACCGAGCCCTGCGACTGCAGGACCGACACCGGCACGAAGTTCTCGGAGGCGATCATCTCGAGGAAGCCGCGCTGGCGGTCGAGCTCGCGCTCGAGCACCTGGGCGATCTCGGGGTCGACCTCCGACAGGGGGGCGTTGAAGTACGGATCGGTCATGCGATCTCCTTGACGATGGTTCCGGATGCCACGGACTCGGCGAGCCCGCGGAGATACCGCATCGACCCAGGCGTGCGGTCGAATACCGTCAAGCGGTCGCTCCCCGGTGGTGTCCCACCTCAACGCCAGTCGCGACGCTGCCACCTTACCGGAGGGTCCCCCACCCGTGGCATCCCTCCTCCCTCTCTTCCTGTGACGTGGCCCCTCTCCCCCCGCTGACGCGCCCTCTCCCCCCGCTGACTTGTCCCAGATGCACGCGACACGCGGCAATGGCGTACATGTGCGGCACCTCAACCACTGCGGACTGCTTCGAGGGCGGACGATCCCGGATGCCGCGGGCGAGGGGCCGCGTAAAATGGCGGGGTGACCGATACCCCGAACGTCCGCGCGCAGGCGCCTCTCGCTCCCGGCATGCGCCCGCGCCCGACCGTGGTAGAGATCGGCAGCGTGCTGTGCGGGATCGCCGCGTTCGTCACGCTCGCCGTCTGGGGATTCACCGCCTGGCCGCTGCCGTGGAACATCGTCGCCGGCATCGGTGCGCCGGTCCTCGCCATCCTCGTCTGGGCCCTGTTCGTCTCGCCCCGCGCGGTACTCGCCGTCCACCCGTTCATCCGCGCGATCGTCGAGCTCTTCGTGTACGCGGCCGCGACCATCGCCTGGTGGAGCATGGGCCAGGCCGTCATCGGCCTCGTCTTCGCCATCGTCGCCGTCACCTTCGGCGCCCTGAACGGACGCCGGCGCCTGGCGTGACGGAGCCGTCCGACGTCGTCGCGCTGCTGCGCGCCGACCTCGGCGATCGCGTTGACACCTCCCCCGCCGCGCTCGCGGCCGTCCGGGCGGACAAGTCGGGGCACGCGGCCGACGGGACGCCGCTCGCCGTCGTCCACGCCGCGACCGTCGCGGACGTGCAGGCGGTCCTGCGGATCGCCTCCGCGACCGGCACTCCCGTCGTCCCCCGCGGCGCGGGCACCGGCCTGGCCGGCGGCGCCAACACCGGCGGCGGCGAGATCGCGCTCTCGCTCCGGGCGATGGATCGCATCATCGAGGTGCGTCCCGACGACCTGCTGGCTGTCGTGGAGCCCGGCATCCTGAACGCCGACCTCAACGCGGCGCTCGAACCGTACGGCGTGTGGTGGGCGCCCGACCCGGCCAGCCGCGCGATCTCGACCGTCGGCGGCAACATCGCCACCGGCGCGGGCGGGTTACTTTGCGCCAAGTACGGGGTCGTGCGCGACGCGGTGCTCGGCGTCGACCTCGTGCTCGCCGACGGACGCCTGCTGCACCTCGGGCACCGCAGCGTCAAAGGCGTCACCGGACTGGACCTGACCTCGCTCGTCATCGGCAGCGAGGGGACTCTCGGCGTCGTCGTCGGCGCGACCCTCAAGCTGCGCCGCCTCGTCGCCGGGGAGCGCGTCACCCTGACGGCGATGTTCCCAGGCGTCCGCGCCGCCGCTGTCGCCTCGTCCGCCGTCACGGCATCCGGAGTCCAGCCCGCGATCATGGAGCTGATGGATGCCACCAGCCTCGCGGCCGTGCACCGCCTGCTGTCTCTGCCGGCCCCGGCCGCGGGCGCCGCGCAGCTCACGATCCAGAGCGACGGACCGGCCGCCGTCGACGAGGCGCGGGCCATCGCCGGGGTGCTCGAGGCCGCCGGCGGTGTCGTCCGGGTCGCCGCCGATGACGCCGAGGCCGAGACGCTGCTCGCGGTGCGCCGCGCGATGCACCCCGCGATGGAGACGCTCGGCACCACCCTCATCGAGGACGTGTCGGTGCCGCGCAGCGCGCTCCCCGACATGTTCGACGCGATCGCGCGGATCGAGCGGGAGTACGGCCTCGTCATCCCCGCGGTGGCGCACGCCGGCGACGGCAACCTCCACCCGAACTTCGTCTTCGAGGGTCCGGAGGTGCCGACGGTCGTCTGGGAGGCGGCCGATGCGCTCTTCCGTGCCGCGCTGGAGCTCGGCGGAACCCTGACCGGCGAGCACGGCATCGGCGTCCTCAAGCGTCGATGGCTGGTCGACGAGCTGGGCGACGACCAGTGGCGGCTGCAGCGCGACATCGTCCGCGTGTTCGACCCCCACGGCATCCTGAATCCGGGCAAGGTCTTCGCACCGTGACAGACCCGGAGGCGCCCGTGGGCGCGGGGGTCGGGAGGGATGCCACAAGCCCCACGCTCGGGGCGAGCGCCGCGGGCGAGGTGGATGCCGCTGTTCACGCGCCCGAGGTGCACGTGAGCGCGGCGGTCGTCCTGGATGCCGCGGGCCGGGCGCTCGTCGTGCGCAAGCGCGGCACGTCGATGTTCATGCAGCCCGGCGGCAAGCCGGAGGCCGGCGAGGACGCGGCGACGGCATGCGCACGGGAGGTCCGCGAGGAGATCGGCTTCGAGGTCGCCCTCGACGCCCTGCGCCCCCTCGGCGTCTTCCGCGCCGCCGCCGCGAACGAGCCGGGGTGGATCGTCGTCGCCCACGCCTTCGCGCTGTCGGCGGAGGCGACCGATGTCGAGGCCCGGGCGGAGATCGCGGAGACCCGGTGGATCACGCGCGACGACCTGGCGATCCTGCCGCTCGCCCCGCTGTCGCGCGACCTGCTGCTCCCCGCCGCATTCGACCGGCACGGCTGAGCCCCGCCGGTCGACCGGCACGGCTGAGCCGTCTGCGCGAAGAGCCCCGGTGGAGGGCCCGCGGGCGACGGGACGGCCGCGGGGCGCGACGAGCGTGATGAGACCGTGATGAACCTCTCAGTCCGTGACGGCGACCCCCTGCGTAACATGAGAAGACTGACAATCGGGGGGCTCAACTCATGACGGACGGCGCGAACGGCACCGACGCGAACACCGCTGCTCACGGCACCGCTGCCACCTACGCGTGGGCACCCGCGGAACCGAAGAAGCGCAAGAACCGCTCGGGACTCTGGATCGGACTGCCCGCGGGAGCGACCGCCGTGGCCCTGATCGCCGCGTCGCTCGTGCTCATCGCGCCCGGCGCCTCCGTCGCCGGCGTGCAGATCGGCGGTCTCACCGCCGGCGCCGCCGCGCAAGCCATCTCGACCCGCCTCGACCAGACGGCGGTCACCGTCCAGAGCCCCGACGGCGAGATCACCGTCACCGGTGCCGAGCTGGGCGCCACGGTCGACGCCGCCGCCCTCGCCGACCAGGCGTTCTCCGAGAACCCGATGTGGAACCCCTCCTCGTGGTTCCCCGAGGGCGCGGACATCGCCGTCGACGTCGACCCCTCCGTCGCGGCCTCCGTCCTGCACGACAAGCTCCCCGGCAGCTACCAGGCGCCGGTCGACGCGAGCGTCGCGTACGACGAG
>VGAV01000254.1 GCA_016870695.1 Actinomycetota bacterium
TAGCTCGTTGAGTGAGAGAAGTCGACGAGCGTCAGCCAGGCAGCTCGTCCTCTCGCGAATGTACCGCTGCAACGCCCCCGCCACGGGGGACTCGCTCGTCATCGTCTCACTCATCATCAGTCTCGATATCTCTCAGGTAGGACGGCACGGCGCCGACCGGCGGCTGGGTCAGGCGGCGCCGCTGCCGTGACGTAGGGACGCGCCCGTGGTCAAGGCGGTCATCGCCTCGATGAGCGTTGCGTACCGTCCGAGGAGGTTGGCTTCGCCGTCATGGGCGGCGAAGGGAGACACGCCCGACTGTTTCTCGATGTATCCGATGAAGACTCCCGCGTGGTTGCCCACGTAGAAGCCATCCTCGACGCGCGCCCAATTCACGTCCTCGGCGGCCAGCGCCGGCGTGAAGGGGATCATTTCAACCGTGGAGCTCATCGGAGTGCCGCTCATGCGGCGACGAGCTGCGGCTGCTGTCGCGCGCTCTCCTGCTGCTCCCAAGTGGCGGCGTCGATGACGAGACCGGCGGACAGCGCGGCTTGGTCGGCGAGCTGACGCAGGTACGCCCCGGAGAGTCGGGCGGGGGTGTCGGTGGTGTAACGGAAGCGCATGGGGATCGCGGGCTGGATCCACAGCGTTGTGCGACCGGCGTTGCTGTCGCGGTCGGTCCACGTCAGAGTGAACGACTCGGACCGTCGAAGCTTGGTCGCTACCAGCGTCTGCACGTACTGCAGCAGGCGGTCGTCCATCTCGACCGGCTGGGGGTCGGAACCGTAGAAAAGCTCTCCCATGATGACTCCTCGGTAAGGGTGTGCGGGATCAGACGAAGAAGGGCAGGGCGGCGGCGGCGACGGTGGAAGCGCCGACCAGGGCGGTGACGGCGATGGCGGTCACGCTGACCGCGGACATCCGTGCCGGCCCGGGGATGTAGGTGGAGCGGCGGCGGGCGGGACGACCCAGAACGGGGAATGCGGTGCTCATGTCGTGGCCTCTCGTCTCGTGGCCGGGGTGCTCGACCCGGTGATACTCAACCTAGCAGATAGTTAGCGCGCTTGAACACCATCAACCTGAATGACCAACAACGTTGAGCTTCAACCGACTTGAGAACCAACTGTGTTGAGCATCAATCCTGTTGAAGATCAACGGCGGACGTTCTTCGTGCGAGAAGCTAAGAACGCGAAGGTAAGGTGGGTGTACGAGGCAGCCGAGGAAGGGACGTTGGACGTGGAGAGTGACGGTTCATCTCGTCTGATCGCCGCGTTGGGCGCCTATCTGCAGTGCCGCACCATCTCGCTCGCAGCTGCCCGAAAGCAGCTGGGCATCAACGAGATGGATGCCAAGGCCATCCTGTTCGTGGCGGATAATCCCGGCGCTCGCCCCTCGCAGCTCAAGGATCATCTGCGTGTCACCGCCGCGGGAGTCACGACCCTCGTGGAGCGAATGGTGCAACGGGGCATCTTCCGCCGAGAGTTCGATCAGAACGACCGTCGCGTCAACCACATCCATCTCGTCGTCGACGTCACGGCGGAACCGTGGTCGCTGCTGACCAAGTTCGACGATGACTGCCAAACCGCGGCGTCAGGTCTCGACCCGGATGTCGCAACGCAGTTCGCTGCGTTCCTCGAGACCACTCTCGCGAACCGGCGAACCCTCGCCGCCGACAGAACCGGTTCGGAGCTGCCAACCGTCTAGTCCGCAGGGGGGTGCAGGCGGGTCCTGCGCTCGATGGAGCGGCTCACCAGTCCTCGAATTCGGGGTCCCAGCCATCCTGGGGCGGTGGTGTCGGCTGGGCGGGCACGGCCACGGCGACCGTGCGCGGATAGGCGGGCAGCATCTGCAGCATCATCGCTTCGCCGGAGAAGTCGGGCTCTTCTTCATCCCACGGCGCGGGCAACGAGAGGAACTCGGAGGACGCGTTGATGATCAGCTGCGCCACCTCCCGTGACGCGGGAGGACCGGGCACAGCGATGGGTACCTCGACGATCTCCGCTCCGCCGGTGACGCTGACACCCCAGGCCAAGCGCAGCAGCACAGACGCGATCTCATCTGTGGTGAGGAACTCGCCTCCCGCATACCTGACTCGACGCATCACGCAAGTCCCACCCTGCTCGTCCTTCGAGCGGACGGGGGTTGCATCTCGGCAGCCAACATTTCGCTGCCACAGCGGCGGCACGGTGAACCCGGTCCCCGTCTTGCTCGTCGGCCATCCTCACGGCGCGGGCTTTCAGGAGTACGCTGAGCCGCCGGCTCCTTCTCCACACCCGCCGCCGGCCCACGCACCGTACGTGGAACTGTCAGAAAAAGACTTCGATCATGGGCCATCTGATCTACGGGGTTGCGCCCGCCATCAACATCGACGACCGCACCCTCCGCCACCTCCGAGCGGTGACCGTCACCAAACTCCGCCGCGATGAGTCCTTCAGCTTCACCTGGAACGACGAGCCGGCGGTGCACGGCGACGACGCCCTCGACGGAAAGAGCGGTCGTTGGGGAACGGTCTGGATCTCCAAGGCGAGCTCGCTGTACTTCGCCTTCGACTCCGAACCCCACGGACCTCTCAACCAGAGCTGGCTGAAAGCGATGGCCGATGACGCCACGGGCGCCATCGGCCTGCGCCCGATCCCCGAGCCCTGACTCAGGAGGCCGCTTTGCGGCGCACGACCGCCACCGTCGCCACGGCACACGCACCGTCCATGTCAGGACGTGGGGAGCTCGTCCGCGTTCTCGCGGTCCGCGTCGAGGGCCTTGCTGTCGACGACGTAGCGGAAGCGGATGTTGTTCGCGACCATCTCGTCGAACGCCTTGTTGACGTCCTGGACGGGGATGACCTGGACCTCCGGGCGGATGCCGTGCTCCGCAGCGAAGTCGAGCACTTCCTGCGTCTCCGCGATGCTCCCGATGAGCGAGCCGGCGATGGTGATGCGGCTCATCGAGACCGCCTCGAAGTCGGTGCGCAGGTGCCCGCGACGGAGCCTGTGCGGGGCGTCGGGGGGAGATGACCCCCTTGAGTGCAAGGGGCGCGGAACAAGGGGGTCACCCACGTTGTCTTCGGCGCGCGGCGCTTCGCGGTCGGTTCTTCACAGAGGTCTGACAGCAACCCGCGACGCACGTGAACCTCCCGCTGGAGGCACCGCGCCGGTACGGTCGGCGCATGAACATCTCCGCCGCCACCGTGGGACTCCCCGTCCGGGACCTGGATGCCGCTGTCGACTGGTACCGGGTCGCGCTCGAGCTCGGCGACGTCGATCTGGAGCCGATGGACGGGCTCGTCGAGTTCGACCTGGGTCCGCTGTGGTTGCAGCTCGCCCGCGACCCCGACAACGCCGGGCGTGAGGGGATGTCGATCACCCTCAGCGTCGACGACGCCGCGACCGAACGGGAACGGCTCGCGGGGCTCGGGCTCGAGGTCACCGAGGTCACCCGCTACGAGGGCGTGGTCGAGTTCTTCGCCCTCACCGACCCCGACGGCAACATGGTCGGGTTCGTCACCGAATTGAGCTGAGCCGTCGGGCGGCCCTGACATCGACCGCGCGTGCGTCATCGCCGAAAGGGTCTCGCGCGTGCGTCATTGCCGAAAGGGTCTCGCGCAGGCGGCATCCCTCGCCTACGCTCGCGGCATGAGGAGAGCCGGCGCCGTCGTGGTCGCCCTCGCGTCCGCCGCGATGCTGAGCGGGTGCGGGGCGCTGCCCGTCACACCGGCGCCGCGGACCTCGACCCCGGACGCGGTCCCCACCGCGCAGGCTCCCGTCGAGGACGTCCTCGCGCAGGAGTCGGCGTACATGGCGGCGCTGCGCGCGGAACTCCCGTCGATCGACAGGTCGCCGGCGAGCCTGTGGCTGGACCTCGGACACGCGGTCTGCGAGGCGTTCGACAGCGGCTTCACGCCGAAGGAGGTCTACGACTCGATGAGCGGCGGCTCCGTGACGCAGCAGGAGGCCAGCGCGGTCGTCGTGATCAGCGGCATCCACCTCTGTCCCGAGTACGCGCCCACCCCCTGACGGCGGCATGAGCGCCGGACGCCGCACACCGCGTCACGCGTGGAACGCCGCCCCCTTCACGATCCGGTCCACGACGTTCTTCGGGCCGCGGAGCGCGATCCCCACGAGGTCCAGGTCGGCGGTCGCGACGGCCGCCACCGCGGCGCGGTTGGCCGCGTCGTGCGACGTCGAGAACAGCTCGCGCGTGTAGACGGCCAGGGCGACGTCCTCCCGCGCGGCGGCCTTGGCCCGGGCCGAGCGAAGGAGCGCGGCATCCGCGGTCAGGATGATGACGGGCTGGCGCAGCATCGGGAGCGAGGTCGCGCCGTCGGCATCCACGTAGGGCTCCCCGACGAGGTCGGGGGCGCTCGTCGCGATCCCGGACATGAGGAAGGCCGTGACGTTCAGCTCCTGCCAGGCGGCGAGGTCGTCGCGGAGGACGACCACGACCTTCGTGTCGAAGCGGGGGACGGCGGGGGTGTCGATGTCGCTCACCGAACCACTCTCGCCGGGCGGTGGTCCCGCGTCTTGTACGTTTCTTGCATGCGGGG
>VGAV01000255.1 GCA_016870695.1 Actinomycetota bacterium
CTCGGATCTCTGGACGGCGACCTCCAGGTCGTTCCCAACAAGGGGCTCGGACGCATCACCCGCGTCGAGAACGACCCGCTGACGGTGACGTACGAGATCTTCCCCGACCGCACGTGGTCCGACGGCACCCCCGTCTCGGTCGACGACCTCCTCTTCGGCTGGGCGGTCACGTCGCACTGGTTCGACGACGCGACCTACGACGACGCGGGGAACGTCGTGTCCGGCACCCGCTACTTCGACACCGCGGCACAGCTCGACGACATCGGCCGGACCGCGCGTCCCTCCGTCGATCGCACGAGCGACACGCTGACGCTGCGCTACGACGAGCCCTTCGCCGACTGGAACCGCCAGTGGCTGCTCGACCGCCCGGTCCACGTCGTGGCCGAGCGCGCCGGCGTGTCGGTGAGCGACCTCATGACGGCCATCCGCACCGCGCCTCCGGGGAACCCCGCGGCCCCCACCACCCCCAATCCCGTGCTCGCCGCCGCCGCGGCGGCCTGGAACACGGGCTTCGACGTGCCCGAGGGCGAGGCGGCCGATCCCGCGGCAGCGGTCGCGGCCGGTCCATGGACGGTCGCCGCCGTCACCCCGGAGCAGCTCACGCTGGAGCGCCGCGACGACTACGAGGGCGACCACGAGCCCGAGGTCAGCGAGCTGATCGTCCGCTTCTATCCGGACCGCGCGGCGCAGCTCGACGCCGTCGAGAGCGGGCAGGTCGACCTCGCCAACCTGGGGGACGTGGACGCTTCCGAGATCGCCACGCTCGAGCAGGCCGGCGTGCAGGTGCTCGCGGGCCCCACGACGCAGGCGTTGCAGCTCCGCTTCACTCCGGGGACCCTGCCGTCGCTCCGTGAGGCGGTGTCGCTGGCCATCGACCGGGAGGCGCTCGTCGACGACGTCATCCGCCCCGCCCGACCCGATGCGCAGCCGCTGCAGTCGTTCCTCAGCTCGCCCGCGACGGGGGAGCTGTACACGGATCTCGTCTCCGGCAACGGGGCGCCCGGCACGGGCGCCGACGTCGACGGCGCGCAGGCGGCCCTAGACGGCGAGCCCGCGACGGTGCGCATCGCCCACGACTCCGACGACCCGGTGTCGGCGGCGGTGTTCGCGCAGATCACGACCATGGCGTCGCGCGCCGGTATCACCGTCCGCGACCCCGCCGCCGGCGAGATCCCCGACGCCTCGCTCACCTGGGTGGGGGAGGACGAGAGCCTCTACCGCTCGGCGCGGGATCGACTGGCCCGAGGGGTGGACCCGGCGGACGCCGTCGCCGCCTTCGCGCGCCTGCGCGTCGAGACCGACCCCGTGGGGGTGCTGGAGCAGGCCAAGCAGATCGACCGCGCCCTCTTCGGCACCTTCGCGGGGGTCCCGCTGCTGGAGCGGACCGGAGCGGTCGCCGTGAAGGACGGCGTCGGGGGAGTGACCTACACGTCCGAGCCGGACGGCGTGCCGCCGGCGTTCTGGGACTGGACGCCCGCGGCATCCTGAATCCGGTCGACCGCACCGATCACGACGCAGGCGGGGCGAATATCGCGGGCCACCAGGCGGCCGCGAGCGGGTAGCCGACGAAGGCGACGATGTCGATGACGGCGTGCGCGACGACCAAGGGCATCACGCGGCCCCACCGCTTGTAGCACCAGCCGAACACGAGGCCCATGACGACGTTCCCGAGGGCCGAGGGCCAGCCCTGGTAGAGGTGGTAGCTCCCGCGCAGGAGCGCGGTCGACACGATCACCCACGTCCACGACCACCCGAGCCGTCGCAGCCGGTCGAAGAGGTAGCCGAGGAAGATGACCTCCTCGGTGAGGCCGGCGCGCAGGGCGGCGAGGACCAGGAGCGCGATCACCCACCACGAGGAGTCGAGCGGCGCCGGGACGACCGCGATGCTCTGCCCGATGGAGCGGCCGATCGCGTAGACGCCGATGCCCGGCGCCCCGATGACCGCCACCAGGAGCAGACCGCGGAGCACGTCGACGCCGAAGCCGCGGAAGTCCAGCCCGATGCGGCGGAGGGCATTCCCCGTCGGCTCCCACAGCAGGTAGACGACGAGGCCGACCAGGGCGAGTGAGAAGAAGATGTCGAGGAACTGGTAGACGGCGTCCCAGACGGGCTCCGCCGCGCGCGACGGGTTCAGCTGCGCCTGCTGCTGCGAGATCGGCGCCCGCAACGACGCCCGCAGGAACGACACCATCGAATAGATCGCGGACTGCCCGACGCTCACGAGCAGGACGAGCGCGATCTCCCACCCGAGTCGCCGGCGGGCGCGGTCACCGGGGGCGAGGGCCGGCGGGAACGGTCCGGTGGGAGCGTCGACGAAGGGATGCCACTTCACACCTGCGATTCAACACCGCCCCGGCCGCAGCCGGTCCCGGCATCCCGCAGAACATCGCCCGTCCATAGCGTGTGTTCGAAAAGGTCTCGAATTCCGCCGAGAAGGCCGGTCTGCGCACTTTGCTCTGCACATCCGGCTACAGGTTAAAGGTGTGTAACGGTTGCCGCCGAAGTTTTGACCATCGCGAATCGTTTACTTATCGTTTCCCTATCCCCGGCCGCCCTTCCCTCGGGCGAGCGCGGCCGAAACCCGCACCTCACCAGGAGGACACGTGTCCGAATTCACGCGGCGCAACCGCGCACTGACGGCGGGAGCAGGAGTCGCGATCGCGGCCCTCGCCCTCGCCGGCTGCACGACCACCCAAGACAGCAACGGTGGCGACTCCGGCTCGAGCGAGGGTGGCACGATCACCATCGCGACGACCAACGCCTTCACCTCGTTCAACGGCGACACCCCCGAGGCGAACCTCGACACCAACGGCATGGTCGGCTACCTGACCGGTGTCAGCGGCGGCCTCGGCCTCGGCGGCTTCCTGCGCCTGGACAGCGACTTCAGCGTCCTCCCCAACACCGACTTCGGCACCTACGAGACGGTCTCCGAGGACCCGCTCACGGTGAAGTACACCCTGAACGAGGGCCTCACCTGGTCCGACGGCGAGCCCATCAACGCGGATGACATGCTCGTCAACTGGGCCATCTCCTCGGGCTACTACGACGACGCGGTCCTCGACGCCAGCACGGGCGATGTGACCAACGGCGGCACGCAGTACTTCAGCCTCGCCGGCAGCACCGCCGGTCTCGACACCACCTCGTTCCCGGAGATCGGCGACGACAACATGTCGATGACGATCACCTACGGCACGCCGTACGTGGACTACGAGCTGTTCAACCCGATCGGCAAGCCGGCCCACGTCCTCGCCGAGAAGGCGGGCGTCTCGGAGGCCGACTTCATCGAGCTGCTGAACACCCTCCCCGAGGGCAACCCCGAGGCCCCTGTCGAGACCAACGCGACGCTCAAGGCCGCGGCGGACTTCTGGAACACCGGCTACGACGTCACGTCGATGCCGACCGACGAGAGCCTCCTCGTCGCGAGCGGTCCGTTCATCGTGACGGACTTCACCGCGGAGCAGAGCATCACGCTCGGCAAGAACCCCGAGTACACGGGTGACATGTCGCCCGCCTACGACCAGCTGATCATCCGCTTCATCGGCGACTCGAACGCGCAGGTCACGGCCCTCCAGAACGGCGAGGTGCAGGCCATCCAGCCGCAGGCCTCCGCCGACACGCTCACCGCGCTCGAGAACGCCAACGCCACCGTGCACTCCGGCGACCAGCTCGCGTACGACCACGTCGACCTGAGCTTCGGCGGCGTCTTCGCCGACGCCAACGTCCGCGAGGCCTTCCTCAAGACGATCCCGCGTCAGCAGATCCTCGAGTCGATCGTCACCCCGGTGAACCCCGAGGCCGAGGTCCTGAACTCGCAGATCTTCCTGCCGACGGACGGCGACCAGTACACCACCGCCGTCGAGGCGAGCGGCTACGACCAGTACACGGAGCCCGACATCGAGGGTGCCAAGGCGCTCCTCGCCGGTGCCACCCCGACCGTGCGCATCCTCTACAACACGAACAACCCGAACCGTGTCGACAGCTTCCGCGCCATCCAGCAGTCGGCTCAGCAGGCGGGCTTCGTGATCGAGGACGCCGGCTCGCCCGACTGGAGCTCGCTCCTCGGCAGCGGCAGCTACGACGCGTCGATCTTCGGATGGGTCTCGCCGGGCGCCGGTAACGCCGCTCTCCCGCAGATCTTCAAGACCGGCGGTGGCGGAAACTACAACAACTACAGCAACGCCGAGGTCGACGCGCTCGTCGACCAGAGCCAGGTGACGGTCGACGCCGACGAGCTGGCCGACCTCAAGGTTCAGATCGACGCCGCGACGGCGCAGGACTTCTACGGTCTGCCGCTGTTCCAGTCGCCGGGTCTGTTCGCCGACAACGGTTCCGTCACCGGTGTCACCTACTTCGGTGGCCAGACGGGCATCGTGTGGAACGCACAGGAGTGGACGCTGGCGGGCTGACACCCCCCGCACAGTCCCTCGTGAGGCGACCTTTCCTGCGCGTACGCGACTATCCTTTCCAAGGC
>VGAV01000256.1 GCA_016870695.1 Actinomycetota bacterium
CGCGAGACGGCGACGCCGTCGACCTGCCGGACCGCGTCCGCCAGACGTTCCGAGATGCTGCTGGTTCCGACGATGCCGATGCGGATCATGTCCCCATCCTCCCGCGCCGGGAGGGGTGGATGTGCGGCGGATGTCGTTGCAGGGGGCGGGAGTTCCGTTCCGGCCGCACGCGGCGGACGCCCGGTCTCACCCCGGGCGGGGGCGGGCCGCCGCGACGGACGGTCCGACGCCGGGCTGTCTACGGTGCGGGCACCAGACCCGGAGGAGCACTCGCATGAGCCGCCCTGTTCCCACGCGCCGCGACCGCCGCACCCGCCGGCGGATCCGGCGGAAGCGGGTCCTCGTCGCGCTCGGCGTGGTCGTGGCCGTCGTCGTCTCGGTCGCCGCGGCCTCCGTCCTCGCATCGACCCCCGCCCGGGAGGAGGCCGTCGCGCGCCCCGCGACGTCGTCCCCCGATCCCTTCGTCCCCGCGTCGGCGGCCGACCGGCTGCTCGCGACGACGACGGACCCGGGCGCGTGCGCGGTCGAGTTCGCGGGCGACGGGGTCGCGCTGGACCCGCAGCTGCAGGTCCGCGGCGTCCTCTACCGCGGTCTGCCGATCCCCCGCGCCGCGGGGCGCGTCTTCGCCGGCTGGTACCCGACCGCGGTCGACGCCGCGGCCGGCACGACGTCCGCGCGCATCAACGGCGCCGACCTCGTCGACTGCACGGACCGCCGGGCGACGTTGCACGCCGCGTGGACGACGCCCGAGGCGAACCGGGCCGCGGCGACCCGGCTGCCGATCCTCATGTACCACCAGTTCACGACGCGTCCGGAGGGCGAGGACGGCTGGCTGCGGCTCAACTACGCCTTCCTCGGTGACTTCGACGCGCAGATGGCCCACATCGAGCAGACCGGGTTCTATGTGCCGACGTGGGACGAGGTGGACGCCTTCATCGACGGCGCCCTGTTCCTGCCCGCGCGGTCGGTGGTCATCACCGACGACGACGCCGATCCCACCTGGCTGGAGCTCGCCGCGCCGGTCGTCGACCGCCGCCACCTGCTGACCACCTCGTTCGTGATCACGTCCGCCCGCACCGAGCCGTCGCCGAACTCCTTCGTGCTGCAGCGCTCGCACACGCACGACATGCACCGGGCAGGGCCGAACGGCAAGGGCCGGCTCGTCAACGACGACGTCGCCACCATCGTCGCGGATTTGGAGGAGTCCGCCCGGATCCTCGGTGCGAAGGACGTCGTCGCCTACCCCTTCGGCCACTACGACGACCGGACGAAGGAGGCGGTGCGGGCGGCGGGCTTCGCGCTCGGGCGCACGATCGAGCCCGGGTACGTCCGCATCGGGACGGACAAGCTCGCTCTTCCGGTCGTCCGGGTGAACTACGGGATGACCGTCGACGAGCTCGCCGCGGCCATCGGATAAGAGGCCAATACCCGCCGAACGGCGGGGGTCTGCGGGGTGTTTCCCTGGGAACCGACCGGTGAACGACCGATATCTCTCACAGAACTCATCCACAATCCCAGAAGACGCAGGGGGTGGCCCGTCTACGCTGGGGAGTCCGGCACCACCGAGAACGCGAGCACCCATGGATCTTTCCGTCATCGTTCCCACCTTCAACGAAGGTCCGAACGTCGCCGAGCTCGTGCGTCGCACCACCGCCGCGCTCCGGGGCCGTGCCGTCGAGATCGTCTTCGTCGACGACTCGACCGACGACACCCCCGACATCATCCGCACCGTCGCCGCGACGGCGGACGTCCCCGTCCGCCTGATCCATCGCGACGACCCCGTCGGCGGACTGGGCGGCGCCGTCGTCGAGGGCTTCCGGGCCGCGGCCGCCGACCGCTGCGTCGTCATGGACGGCGACCTGCAGCACCCGCCGGAAATCATCGCCGACCTCCTCGAGCGCGCCGAGATGGGCGACGCCGATGTGGTCGTGGCATCCCGCTACATCGCCGGCGGCACGTCGGACGGTCTCGCGAACGCCGTGCGCACCACGGTCTCACGCGCGTCGACGCTGCTGACCAAGGCGATGTTCCCGAAGAAGCTGCACAACTGCTCCGACCCGATGACCGGGTTCTTCCTCGTCGACCTCCGCGCGCTCGACCTCGAGAGCCTGCGCCCCCGCGGCTTCAAGATCCTGCTGGAGATCCTGGCCCGCAAGCAGCTCCGCGTCGCCGAGGTGCCCTTCGCCTTCGCTCCCCGGTTCGCCGGCGAGTCGAAGGCGTCCCTCAGCCAGGGGATGCGCTTCCTCACCCAGCTGACGATGCTGCGCTTCGGCCGCATGTCGGCGTTCGCCGTCGTCGGCGGCATCGGCGCGCTGGCGAACCTGGCCATCATGTGGGCTCTCACCGAGTTCGGCATGGAGTACCTCTGGGCAGCCGTCGTCGCGAGCGTCATCACGATCATCGGCAACTTCCTGCTGCTCGAGTACCTGGTGTTCGCCGACATGCGCGCGGAGTCCGGGCAGATGTGGCACCGCTTCGCCAAGTCGTTCGCGTTCAACGGCATCGAGGCGATCGTACGCATCCCCGTCATCGGCATCCTCGTCGAACGCGCCCACCTGCCGAGCGTCCTGGCCGCCGCCCTGACGCTGGTCGCGGCGTTCGTGGTCCGCTTCGTCTTCCACGCCCTCGTGGTCTACGCCCCCAAGAAGAGCCGCGCCGCGCGCATCGCCGCGGTGGTCGAGCCCCTCGAGGACGAGCTCGCCGCCTGACGCTCGTCGCCCGGCCCGTCGCCGCAGGGCCGACACCCAGGCCCGCGCTCGGGTGTGCGGCGTACGCTGGAGGCATGTCCTCTGACGCATCGATCCGCATGTTCGGCGCCGACTGGTGCCGCGACTGCATCCGTACCAAGAAGCAGCTCGACGACCTCGGCGTCGCCTACGAATACGTCGACCTCGTGGCCGACCCGTCGGCCGCCGACGTGGCCAAGGAGATCTCGGGCCGCACCAACATCCCCGTTGTGGTCTACCCCGACGCCTCGCACCACGTCGAGCCGTCGAACGCCGACGTCGAGTCGAAGCTGCGCGAGCTCTCCCTCATCTGATCGCGGCCCCGCGATGCTCGCCGACGCCTGGGCTGTCCGTCTTACGTCGACGTCCGAGCGCGGCACCGCGCTGCCCCCGGCGGTCGATCATCACGTGCACCTGCACCTGATCGACGCGTCGGGGCTGTCGCGGCGCGGCATCGCGGGGGTCCTCGATCTGGGCGGCGACCCCGTCGCCCTCGCCCGGCGGTCCGCCGGCCTCCCGCGCACGACGTTCGCCGGCGCGTTCCTCACGGTTCCCGGCGGCTATCCCGAGGGGCGATCCTGGGCACCGCCCGAGATCGTCCGGACGGTGACCGACGCCTCGCGGCATCCCGGGGTCCCGGGCGGAGCCCGCACCGCCGTCGACGCGCAGGCCGACGCCGGCGCGCGCGTCATCAAGGTCGCCCTGCACGCGGACGCCGGTCCCGTCCTCTCCGACGACGCCCTGGAGTCGGTGGTAGCCGCGGCCGGCGAGCGCGGCCTGCCCGTCGTCGCGCACGCCCAGGGACCGGGACAGGTCGAGCGGGCCCTCGCCGCCGGCGTCGCGGCCCTCGCCCACACCCCCTTCGACGCGCCCCTCCCGCGGAGACTGGTGCGTCGCGCCGCCGACGCGGGGCAGATCTGGATCTCGACTCTCGACATCCACCGCGGCGACGCGCGGACGACGGCGATCGGGAATCTGCGGTCCTTCGCGGCCCACGGCGGCCGGGTCCTCTACGGCACCGACCTCGGCAACGGGGAGCTCCCGGTGGGGTTGAACCGTCGAGAGCTGCTCGCTCTGCAGGGGGCCGGTCTGCGGGGCGACGATCTGCTGGCATCCCTCACCGACCCCTGGCCGTCGGCGCACCGCGCGGACGGCGTCGCGACCTTCGTCGCCGGTCCCCCACCCACCGACCCCGACGACATCGCGACGTGGCTCAGCCGCGGCACCGTCGTCACCGCCGAGGAGCTCACCCGTGTCGACTGACCTCACCCTGGACCTGGATGCCGAGGCGATCGCCCTCGACGAGTCCGACCCGCTCCGGTCCCTGCGCGACGCGTTCGTCGGCAGCGACGCGACGTTGGTGTACTTCGACGGCAACTCGCTCGGACGGCCGCCCCGGGCGACGGCGGACCGCCTGTCGTCCTTCGTGACGGACCAGTGGGGCGGGCGCCTCATCCGGGGCTGGGACGAGGCGTGGATGGACCTCCCGTTCGTCATCGGCGACCGCATCGGCGCCCTGGCGCTCGGAGCGGCGGCCGGGCAGACCGTCATCGGCGACTCCACCACCGTGCTTCTGTACAAGCTCCTGCGCGCCGCCCTAGATGCGCAGACCGCGGCCGATCCCGCCCGCGTCGAGATCGTCGTGGGCCGCGACGACTTCCCGACCGACCGGTACCTCGTCGAGGGGATCGCCGCCGAACGGGGCGCCCGGGTCGTGTGGGGCGACGTCGA
>VGAV01000257.1 GCA_016870695.1 Actinomycetota bacterium
AGCCGCCCACGTGCGCCCAGGTCGGCGTGCTCGGCTCGCTGTGCGTGCAGGTGGGCGGGCTCCTCGCCACCGAGGCCGTCAAGCTCGTGACCGGTGCCGGCGACCCGCTGCTCGGCCGCCTCGTCGTGATCGACGCGCTGCGCGCGCGGCAGGACGTGATCCCCCTGACCCCCGGAAGGACCCCGTGATGAGCGACCTCCGCACCGTCGAGGAGCATCGTGCCCGCGTGCTCGCGGCCGTCTCGGCCCTCCCCGTCGAGACCGTCCTGCTCGCGGACGCCGCGGGCCGCACGCTCGCCGAGCCCGTGCATGCCGCGCACGACCTCCCCGGCGTCGACAACTCCTCGATGGACGGGTTCGCGGTGCGCTTCGCCGACGTGGCGGGGGCGGATGCCGACAGCCCTGTCACCCTGCGAGTCGTGGCGGACCTGCCGGCCGGCACCGCCGACGACCCGCCACTCTCCCCCGGCGAGGCGGCGCGCATCATGACGGGAGCCGCCGTCCCGGCGGACGCCGACGCCATCGTGCCCTTCGAGGACACCGCGGGCGGCCTCGCCGACTCGCTCGGGACGGTGACGGTGCTCCGCGCCCCCGCGGCATCCGGTGCCTTCATCCGCCGGCGTGGCGGCGACACGCGCGCCGGGGCGACCGTGCTCTCCCCCGGCGAGCGCCTCGGGCCCTTCGCCCTGGCCGCCGCCGCGGCCGCCGGGGTCGCCGAGGTCGTCGTGCGCCGTCGCCCCCGCGTGGCCGTCGTGTCGACGGGCAGCGAGCTCGTCGCCCCCGGAGAGGTCCCCGGCCGCGGGCAGACGCCGGACTCCAACGCCACGCTCCTCGCCGGGCTCGTCGCCGGGGCCGACGCGGAGGTCGCCCTCGTCGATCGCGTCGGCGACGACCCGGCCGGGATCGACGCGGTCCTCGCGCGCGCGGCGGACCTCGACGTCGTGGTGTTCACCGGAGGGGTGAGCGCCGGAGCCTACGAGCCGGTGCGCCTGGCGCTGTCCGACCGCATCGCGTTCGAGAAGGTCGCGATGCAGCCGGGCAAGCCGCAGGCCTTCGGCGTCCTCGACGACGGGCGGCTCGTGTTCGGCCTCCCCGGCAACCCGGTGAGCGTCGCGGTGTCCTTCCAGGTGTTCGTCCGCCCGGCACTGCTGGCCCTGCAGGGCCGGACGACGATCGACCGGCGGATCGCCCGGCTCACAGCATCCGAGAGCTGGACGACCCCGCCCGGCCGCCGGCAGTACCTCCCCGCCGCGATCGACCTCGTGGCGGGCACCGTGCGTCCGGCGACGGCCGGCGGATCCGGATCGCACCTCGCCGCCTCCCTCGCGCGGGCCGAGGCCTTCGCCGTGGTGCCCGCCGAGATGTCGACCGTCGCCGTGGGCGACCCGCTCGATGTCATGCTGATCCCATGACCTTCCCCCACCTGGATGCCGCGGGCCACGCCCGCATGGTCGACGTCACCCTCAAGCAGCCCACCGTCCGCACCGCGACCGCCCGCGGTTTCGTGCGGTGCGCGCCCGCGGTGGTCGACGCCCTCCGCGACGGCACCGCCCCGAAGGGGGACGTCCTGGCGGTGGCCCGCATCTCCGGCATCCAGGCCGCCAAGTCCACGCCCGCGCTCCTCCCCCTCGCCCACGTCATCGGCGTGCACCGCGCCTCGGTCGACCTGGCCATCACCGAACACGGCGTGGAGATCGAGGCCACCGTCGGCACCGCCGACCGCACGGGCGTCGAGATGGAGGCGCTGACGAGCGTGTCCGTCGCCGCGCTCGCGATCGTCGACATGGTGAAGGGGATGGACAAGGGCACGTCCATCGAGAACGTCCGCATCGTGTCCAAGACCGGCGGCAAGTCCGGCGACTGGCACCGTCCGGGAGAAGGATCGTGAGCGTGCGGGTCCGGTACTTCGCCGCGGCCGCGGACGCCGCGAACACGGACGCCGAGGAGCGGACCGAGCCCTCGCTCGCCGCGCTGCGCCGCGCCGTCGTCGACGACCACCCCGCGCTCGGCGGCATCCTGGACCGGTGCGCCGTACTTGTCGACGGCACCCGCCGCGACGACGACGCGCCCCTCGACGGCGCGACCTACGTGGACGTGCTGCCGCCGTTCGCCGGCGGCTGAGCCGGCTGCTGCGCCGCTCGCTAGCCGCCGAGGCCCTTCCAGGCGGTCGTACCGTCGGCCTCGACCTGACGCTTCCACACGGGCAGGTCGGTCTTGATCGTCTCGATCACGGTGCGGCAGACCTCGAACGCGGCGGCGCGATGACCGGATGCCACGGCGATGACGACCGCGGCCTCCCCCACGCTGAGCCGGCCGACGCGATGGCTGACCGCGACGATCGCGTCGGTGCCGGCGGCGGCGTCCTCCGCGATGCGGTGCAGCGCCTGCTCGGCATCCGGGTGGGCGCTGTACTCGAGGGCCACGACCGCGTCGGAGGCGTCCGGATCGGTGTCGCGCACGCGCCCGACGAACGTGGTCACGGCGCCCGACGAGGACTCCTCGACCGCGTCGAGGTGCGCGTCCAGGTCGAGCGGGGTCTCCGAGAGGCGCGCGATCCGGACCGCGGATGCAGGGGTGGCGCTCATGAGTGGTCTCCTCCGGCGAGCTGGTCGACGATGTGCGGGGCGAGCTCGGCCACGACCGCGATCCCCGAGGCGACCGCCCGCGTGGACCCCGGCAGGTTCACCACGAGCGTGCCCGGGTCGACGATGCCGGCGAGACCCCGCGAGATGACCGCCATCGGGGTGTCGGCCAGGCCGCGGCGGCGGAGCTCCTCGGCGATGCCCGGCAGCTCCCGGTCCAGGACGCGGGCCGTCCCCTCCGGCGTGCGGTCGGTCGGCGCGATGCCGGTTCCCCCGGTGGTCACGACGAGGGACGCGCCGGGCACGACCCGTCGGAGGGCGCCCTCGACGCTGTCCGCGCCGTCGGGCACGACGATCGGGTCGTCGCACGAGAAGCCGGCCTCGCGCAGCAGCGCGACAGCCAGCGGCCCCCCGCGGTCCTCGCGGAGCCCCGCGGCCGAGCGGTCCGAGACGGTGATGACCCGAGCGATGTGCGGCACCGCTCCAGCCTAGGCCGACGCGGTGGTCTCGACCTCGGGCACCGTCGGGGCGATGCGCCCGGCCTCGGCCTTCGGCTCCGGGTTTTCGCGCTGCACGTGCTCGGCGGCGGCGGTGATGCGCCGGGCCATGCCGCTGAAGATGAGACCGTGGAACGGCAGGACGGCCAGCCAGTACAGCCGGCCCGCCAGACCCGTCGGGAAGAACAGCGCGCGCTGATCGAAGCGCGCGCCCTCGCCCTCGGCGGACGCGCGCAGCTCGAGCCACGCCCCGCCCGGCACCTTCATCTCCGCGCGCAGCCGCAGCAGGTGTCCCGGCTCGATGGCCTCGACCCGCCAGAAGTCCAGGGCGTCGCCCACCGTTACGACGGAGCGGCTGCGCCGCCCGCGCGCGAGCCCGACGCCGCCCACGAGCCGGTCCATCCATCCGCGGATGGCCCACAGCAGCGGCGACGAGTACCACCCGTTCTCCCCGCCGATACCCTCGATGACCGACCACAGCTGCGCCGCGTTCGCGGTCGTCCGCATGGTCCGCTCGTCGGTGTAGACGAGCCGCCCGGCCCAGTCGGGGTCGCTCGGCAGCGGGTCGCTGGGCACGCCCGATACTTCGGCGTCGAGCCAGCTCGTCTCGATGTCGTCGTCGTTCACGCGACGCAGGGCCAGGCGGACGGCGTCCCGGTACGGCATGAGTCCCTCGGCGGGGCGCGGGATGAGGTCGTCCACCGCGCGGTCTTTGACGACGCAGTCGTTCTGCAGCGACTCCACGAGCGGACGCGCGATGGCCTTCGGGATGGGCGTGACGAGATTGACCCAGTGCGAGGCCAGGCGCGGCGTCAGCACCGGCAGCGACGCGATCGGCCGCTGGTGCAGCCCCGCCTCGAGCGCATAGCCGTTCATCATCTGGCCGTACCGCAGGACGTTCGGTCCGCCGATGTCGACGGCGCGGTTGACGTTCGGCGCGACGCGGGCCGCCCCCAGCAGGTAGTGCAGCACGTCGCGGACCGCGATCGGCTGGATGTGGTTGCGCACCCACTTCGGCGCGGGCATGTAGGGCAGGACGTCAGTCAGATGACGCACCATCTCGAACGAGGCCGAGCCCGAGCCGATCACCACGCCCGCCTGCAGCACGAGCGTCGGCACCCCGCTGCCGAGGAGGATCTCCCCCACCTCGACGCGGGAGCGCAGGTGGGCGGACAGCTCGGTGTCGGTCGGGTGCAGACCGCCGAGATAGACGATGCGGGACACGGATGCCGCGGCCGCCGCGTCCGCGACCGTCCGGGCCGCCCGCCGGTCGGTGCTCTCGAAGTCGCGCCCGCCGCCCATCGAGTGGATCAGGTAGTAGAGCACGTCCACGCCCTCGAC
>VGAV01000258.1 GCA_016870695.1 Actinomycetota bacterium
CCGGGAATACCGGCGGCATCGTCGCGTTGAACTTGATACGTCGAGACTCAAGTAGCAAACTTGCGTCAGATCGACTCACGTATCACAGGAGACGAATTGCCCGAGAACCTCACCCCCGGCGCCGGCGACGACGGCGCCCAGTCGTTCGACGAGTTCCTCGCGCGCTACCTCGCGGGGGAGCGGGCGCGCGGCGAGCGCTCCATCGACCTCAGCCGCTTCCTCAGCGCGCGGACGCAGGAGGCCCTTCAGGCCGCCGGCCGGTACGCCCTCGGACGCGGCCAGCGCGAACTCGACGCCCTGCACGTGCTCCACGTGCTCGTCGGCCAGTCGCCCGCCCGTGACGCCGTCACGCGCCTGGGCGCTGACCCGTCCGCCATCGCCCGCGCCGCGGAGAGCCGCCTGCCCGCGGCCGGTGCCGCCGCCGACGTCGACGGTGCCGTCGTCGCGGGCTCGGTTCAGCGCGCGCTGTTCCACGCCTTCCAGGTCGCCCGCGCCGCCGGCTCGACCTACGTCGACCCCGACCACCTGTTCTTCGCCCTCGTGCTCGCGCAGGACGCCCCCGCCGGGCAGATCCTCGCGCAGGCCGGCGTCACCGCCGAGGCCCTGACCCAGGGGGTCCGAGAGACCGTCGTGGGCGGCGACGAGACGCTCGCGCCCGCCGAAGAGGCATCCGCGACCCCGAACCTCGACCGCTTCGGCACCGACCTGACCGCCCGGGCGGCGGCCGGCGAGCTCGACCCGGTCATCGGGCGCGCGGACGAGATCGAGCAGACGATCGAGATCCTCAGCCGTCGCACGAAGAACAACCCCGTCCTGATCGGCGAGGCCGGCGTCGGCAAGACCGCCATCGTCGAGGGTCTCGCCCGGGCGATCGTGGCCGAGGAGGTCCCGGAGCAGCTGCGCGGCACGCGCGTCGTGGCGATCGACCTCGCCGCCATGCTCTCCGGCGCCCGTTACCGCGGCGACTTCGAGGAGCGCCTCACCCAGACGATGGACGAGATCTCCGCCCACAAGGGCTCGCTCGTCGTGTTCATCGACGAGGTGCACACGCTCGTCGGCGCCGGCGGCACCGGTGACGGCTCCATGGATGCCGGGAACATCCTCAAGCCCCGCCTCGCCCGCGGCGACCTCCACCTGGTGGGGGCCACCACCCTGAACGAGTACCGCACCATCGAGAAGGACCCCGCCCTCGAGCGGCGCCTGCAGCCGGTGCGCGTCGGCGAGCCGTCGATCCCGGATGCCGTGGAGATCCTGCGCGGCCTGCGCTCGGCGTACGAGGAGCACCACCAGGTGACCTACACCGACGACGCCCTGCGCGCGGCGGTGGAGCTGGGCGACCGCTACCTGCCCGACCGCGTGCTGCCGGACAAGGCCATCGATCTCATCGACCAGGCCGGCGCGCGGCTGCGGCTGCGCCTCGGGACGAAGGTCGACGTGTCGGCCCTCGTCGCGCGGCTCGCGACGCTCGAGGCGGACAAGAACGCCGCCGTCTCGGCCGAGCACTACGAGGAGGCCTCGCGCATCCGCGACGAGATAGCCGACGTGCAGGCCCGGATCGAGACGGCCACGTCCACGCCGTCGAACGGCGCCGTCGTCGACGAGCCCGAGATCGCCGCCGTCATCAGTCGGGCCACCGGCATCCCCGTCGCCCGTCTCACGGAGACCGAGCGCGGGCGCCTGGCCCAGCTGGAGGACGAGCTGCACGCGCGGGTGATCGGACAGGACGTCGCGGTCACCGCCGTGTCCAAAGCCGTCCGCCGCAACCGCACGGGCATGGGCGATGCCCGCCGCCCCGTCGGGTCGTTCCTCTTCCTCGGGCCGACCGGCGTCGGCAAGACCGAGCTGGCCAAGGCCCTGGCGTCGTCCCTCTTCGACGACGAGGGCGCGGTCATCCGCTTCGACATGAGCGAGTTCGGCGAGCGGCACACCGTGTCGCGCCTGGTCGGCGCCCCTCCGGGATACGTCGGCTACGACGAGGCCGGACAGCTCACCGAGCGCGTCCGCCGCAACCCCTACGCGGTCGTCCTGTTCGACGAGATCGAGAAGGCCCACCCCGACGTCTTCAACCTGCTGCTGCAGGTGCTCGACGACGGACGCCTGACCGACGGACAGGGGCGCACGGTGGACTTCCGGAACACCGTGATCGTGATGACCTCGAACCTCGGCAGCGAGTTCCTGGCATCCCGCTCCGGAGCCATCGGTTTCACGACGACCGGACGCGACTTCGCCGACGACGACCTGCGCGACCGCGTCATGGGCAAGCTGCGGGAGGCGATGCGGCCGGAGTTCCTCAACCGCATCGACGACATCGTCATGTTCCGCAAGCTCGAGAAGGAGCAGCTGCGCGAGATCGTCCGGCTCATGCTCGGCGCGACGGCGCGACGGCTCGACGCCCGCGAGGTGGGCCTCGAGGTCACCGAGGCCGCCGTCGACCGGCTGGCGGAGGTCGGCTACGAGCCCGAGTACGGCGCCCGGCCGCTGCGCCGGCTCATCCAGCGCGAGGTCGACGACCGCATCGCCGACCTGTTCGTCTCGGGCGAGCTCGCCGACGGGGGAGCGGTGACGGTGGATGCCACCGCCTCCGGCTTCGTCGTGACGGCGGGGTCGCCCGTCGAGGCGCTCGCCGCCTAGGCGCGGATCGCACGCCCCCGGGGTCTTCGGACCTCGGGGGCGTTTCCGCGCCCGGGGGGGTGTCGGGCTTCGGCGGGCCGTCGCCGTACTCCAAAGTTTCCGAGGCGGGAGTGCGGCCGTGGCGTGGCGGGCCGTCGCCGTATTCCGGAGTTTCCGGGGCGGGGGTGCGGCTGTGGCGTGGCGGGCCGTCGCCGTACTCCTGAGGTTCGGGGCCGCAGGGCCGGGAACAGGCCGATTCGGGACACGCGGCGTGAACTTCTCCGGAGTTCGGCGAGGGCGGGCGGGGGAAGGCGGGACGGGGCGGCAGAGATTTTCCGGAGTTCGGCGAGGCGGAGTCCGACGACGGGTCGCACACCGGCGCGCGGGCGCGCCAGGGGCTGACGCGATGTCGGTGGGGCGCGGCAGAGTGGGGGCATGAGTCGTATCGGCACGATCTTCAGCCCGTACCCGCATCCGCCCGAGGAGCTGCGCGACGCCGCTCGGGCCGCGGAGGACGCGGGGGTGGCCGAGCTGTGGCTGTGGGAGGACTGCTTCCGGTCGTCCGCGTGGGCGGCGGCCGCCGCCGCCCTCGCCGTCACCGACCACCTCCGCATCGGCGTCGGCATCGCCCCGCTCCCGCTGCGCAACGTCGCGGCCTCGGCCATGGAGGTCGCCACGATCGAGCGGATGTTCCCCGGACGCCTGCTGCCCGGGTTCGGACACGGCGTGCAGGACTGGATGCGGCAGGTCGGCGCCAAGGCCGCCTCCCCGCTGACGCTCATGCAGGAGCAGCTGCCGGCGCTGCGCGCGCTGCTGGCCGGCGAGACCGTCACGACCGAGGGTCGTTACGTGCGGCTGCGCGATGTCGCGCTCGACTGGCCGCCCGCGGTCGCCCCCCGTGTCTACGCCGCCGCCGAGGGCCCGAAGACCCTGCGCCTCGCCGGCGCGGTGGCCGACGGCGTCGTGCTCGACAGCCGGCACACAGTCGAGGAGGTCGCCGCCGCCGTCGACGAGGTGCACGCCGGTCGCCGCGAGGCCGGCCGCGAGGGGCGCGCCGACGTCGTCGCGTACGTCCTGACGGCGTTCGGTCCCGACGCCGAGGAGCGGGTCACCGCCCGCATGACGGACCGGCCGGATGCCGCCGAGCGAGCGCTCTTCGGATCGGTGTCCGCGGTGGCCGAGGGCGTCGCACGCTTCCACGCCGCGGGTGTCGACGACGTCGTCCTGCTCCCCACGGACGACGTCGACCTCGCCGCGTTCCTCTCCGCGGTGGGACAGGTGACCGTCGCGTCGCCCGACCCGGAATCCGGGGCCGCCCGAGGTCCGTCCGACAGTCGGGCGCCGTCGACCGAGGGAGGCGTCGCGTGAGCCGGGGGACGGTGTCGCTCGGCGTCGCCGGCTCGCTCGGACCCGCCGCCATCGCGCAGATCGCGGCTGCCGCAGAGAAGGCCGGGTTCGACACCCTCTGGGTCAACGACACCCCCGATGGTGACGCCCTCGCAGCGCTCGCGGCCGCGGCGGAGGTCACCGGGCGCCTGCGCCTGGCCACCGGTGTCGTGCCCGTAGACCGCCGGCCCGCGTCGGCGATCGCCGAGGAGGTGGCATCCCTCGGTCTGCCGACGGAACGGCTGACCCTCGGCATCGGCTCGGGCATCGCGCGCGACGGCGCGCTGGGCCGGGTCCGCGAGGCCGTCGAGGTGCTGCACGATGCAGGGGTGCCACGCGTGGTGGTCGGGGCGCTCGGTCCCAAGATGCGGCGCCTGGGCGCGACCGCGGCGGAGGGCGTGCTCCTG
>VGAV01000259.1 GCA_016870695.1 Actinomycetota bacterium
TGACGGGGATGGTCTCGTACCAGGACCTCGACCCGAGCGCCGCCCTCGCCAACGCCTTCGCCTTCCACGGTCAGACCTGGATGGCCACCATCATCGCGGCCGGTGCGGTCGCCGGTCTCACGACCGTCGTGCTGACCCTGATGATCGGTGCGACCCGCATCATCTTCGCTATGTCGCGCGACGGCCTGCTGCCGCAGGGTCTGGCGAAGGTCCACCCGCGCTTCCGGACGCCGTGGGTCATCTCGATCGTGGTCACCGCGATCGTCGCGGTGGTGGCGGGCGTCACCCCCGTCGGCATCCTGGAGGAGATGGTCAACATCGGAACGCTCTCCGCGTTCGTGCTCGTCTCGGTCGGTGTCATCGTGCTGCGCCGCAAGCGTCCCGACCTCCCGCGCGGCTTCCGCGTGCCGTTCAGCCCGGTCCTGCCGATCCTGTCCGCGGCGATCTGCACCTACCTGATGCTCAACCTGTCGGTGGAGACCTGGCTGCGGTTCCTCATCTGGCTGGCGCTCGGGTTCGCGATCTACTTCGCCTACTCCCGGTCGCACGCCCGCATCGGCCGCGGCGACGCTTTCGCCTCCCGCGCCGCCGGACCGCGGCGGGACTGACGACCAAGAGCGATGCCCCGCCCTCCTGGCTCCACGGAGCCGGAGGGCGGGGCATCCCTTGTTCGATCAGACGGCCAGGGCGTCCACCGCGCCGAGGATCTCCTCCGGCTCGGTGCGCGTGGTGTAGTCCACCTTGATGTCGACGAAGCGGACGACGCCCTGCTCGTCGACGACGAGGACGGTGGGGAACGGGATGGCGGCGGTGTCGTCGGCGTTGCTGTCGGCGACGTCGAACCCGAGCTCGGTGTGGGCGCTGCGCGCCTCGGCGCTGGGCTCGGTCACGATGGCGAGGGACGACGCGAGGGCGTTGGCGGGGTCGGAGACGACGGCGAAGTCGAGCGAGCCGTTCTCGACGGCCTGCGCCGACCCCTCGGGGGTCTGCGGCGACACGGCGACGAGCTGGGCACCGCGCTCCTGGAGCGCCGGGACGAGCTTCTCCTGGTAGGTGCGGAGGGTGATGTTGCAGTACGGGCACCAGGCGCCGCGGTAGAAGACCACGACGCTGGTGGTGCCGCCCAGCACCTCGTGGAACGTCGTCGAGGCGCCCTCGGGGGTGAGGACGGCGGCATCCGGGATCTCATCGCCGACCGACACCACATCGGCAGGAAGGCCGGCGGCACGCAGATCGTTCTGCTCGCCGGAGAAGACGGCCGACAGGCGCGGCCCGATCTGCGCCTCGAAGCCGACGTTGAACTCGTCGACCTGCTCGGCGATGGACGAAGTGGACATGCGGGGGCCTCCTCGAAGGATGGGGACGGGGATTGTCGCCGATGCGAGCATACGGTCGCCGGGGGAACGCGGCGCCGCCGAAGTCATGGAACGTCATTTGAAGATGCTCGGCGGGGCGCGCGCCTGGAGAAGTCAGGTGAAGCGGTCCCGCGAGCGGATGAAGGCGGAGGTGAATGCGCGTCGGGGGTGGCATGCATACATGCCAGGTGGCTCGTGGCATCTCGGGTCCGACGCCGGACGGACCGCTTCCGGGCCGTGCCGCGGATCGGGCAGCCTGCCCTCGGGTCACCGCCGACCCTCCGAGCGAAAGCGAGAGCCATGTCGATGACGACACCCCTCCCCCGACCGAAGAACAACGCCCGCGTCGCCGCCGTGTCCGGCTTCGTCGGCAGCGCCCTGGAGTACTACGACTTCTTCATCTTCGCCTCGGCTGCGGCCCTGATCTTCCCGCGGCTGTTCTTCCCCGAGGGCGAGCCCGGCGTGAGCACGCTGCTGTCCTTCTCGACCGTGGGTGTCGCCTACGTCGCCCGCCCGTTCGGCGCGGTGCTGTGGGGCCACGTCGGCGACCGCTTCGGCCGCAAGCGGGCCCTGCTCGCCTGTCTCGGAATCATGGGCGTGGCGACCTTCCTCGTCGGGTGCCTGCCGACGTGGGAGTCGATCGGCGTCGCCGCCCCGATCCTCGTCGTGATGCTCCGGCTCGTCCAGGGCGCATCGGCCGGCGGCGAGTCGCCCGGGTCGAGCGCGCTCACGATGGAGCACGCTCCCGACGGCCGCCGCGCGTTCTACACGAGCTGGACGATGAGCGGCGTCATGTTCGGCATCGTCATCTCGAGCCTCGTGTTCATCCCCATCGCCTCGTTGCCGGAGGCCGACCTGTTGTCGTGGGGGTGGCGCGTCCCGTTCTGGGCCTCGGTCCTGGTCACCGCCCTGGCGATCGCGCTGCGCCGTCACCTCGAGGAGCCGGAGATCTTCGAGGAGACCCGCGAGACCGAGGACGTCGTCAAGATCCCGCTCTGGGAGCTCTTCCGGCACCACGGTCTCACCGTGGTCCGCATCACCCTGATGACGCTCTTCACCGGCGTGAACACGATGGTCAACATGTTCGTCCTCGCCTACGGGACGACGGTCGTCGGCATCCCCCGCTCGGACCTGTTGACGATCATCACCGTCGCCAACCTCGTCGCCGTCGTGGTCGGCCCGCCGGCCGCCGCCCTCGCGGACCGCATCGGCCGCAAACCCGTGTTCCTCGCGGGGCTCGTCCTGCAGGCGGTGAGCGTGCCCGCGCTCCTCCGGGCGGTGGATGCCGCCGACCTGACCCTCGTATGGGTGCTGGGCGTCTTCGTGATCGGTGTGGCCTACACCCTGTCGAACGCGCTCTACCCGGCCTACTTCCCGGAGCAGTTCCCCGCCCGCGTCCGGTTCACCGGCATGGCGGTGAGCCTGATGCTCGGCCTCGTGCTGGCGGGGTTCACCCCGGCCATCGCGCAGGGTCTCATCTCGGCGCCCGGACACGAGCGCGACTGGGCCACGGTCGCGTGGTTCACAATCGGCATCGTCGTCGTCTCCGGCATCGCCGCCCTGTTCGCGCCGGAGACCGCCCGCGTCCCCACGGCGCGGCTGGGATTGCGGGACACCGACCCGGCGGTCGCCCCGCCCGTGGCATCCCCGTCCGCGGTGCCGGAGGGCTGACGGACCGGTCCGGGGTGGGTCCGGCGGGCGCTTCGCCGCGGGCGGCGACGGGAAAGAGGAACGGCGCCCCTCCCGAAGGAGAGACGCCGTGCGATGTGGACCTGAGGGGATTCGAACCCCTGACCTCTTCATTGCGAACGAAGCGCGCTACCAACTGCGCCACAGGCCCTGACAACCCCGCAACACTATCACGGGCCGCGGGACGTCCCCCAACCGGTTCACCCCCCGGGCGTGCCGCGGTCCAGCGTCGCACGGAACTCGGAGAAAGAGGCAGACCTCGCAGAGTCAGCCGCGCATTCTGCGAGAACCGTGCAGCACTGCGAGATCGGGAGCGCGGACGGACGTGCCGCAGCGGCGGCTCAGGCCGTGGCGGCGCGTCGCTCGAGCAGCCGGCGGACGTGGTCCTCGATCTCGGCGTCGTCGACGTAGCCCATGCCCGCGTACGGCGACGCGACGGCCGGACGCGCGGTCTCGATAGGCGTGGGCGCGGCGGCGGCGAGGTCCTGGGCGACCGCCTGCTCGCGCGCAGCCGCGCGCAGGGCCTCGCGGGCGGCCTGCTCGTCCAGCACGGCGGCGGCGCGCGACCCGGCCGACGCCACGAGGGGCCGCGGCAGCTCGCGCGGCGTCCACGTCGGCTTGGGGGTGGCGACGACGGCGAAGTCCGGCACGAGGGTCGCCACTCGCGGCGCGGCCACCGCGACGGGCCGGACGTCCGCGCGGCGGGCGACGCGCGACAGGCGCTGGAGGAGGCTTCCGGATGCCACGACGACGGCGCCACCGACGAGGATCAGGGCCGCGACGTTGAGTGTCACCCCGACGCCGAGGGCGACGGCGCCCGCGAGTGCGAGCGTGCTGAGAGTCAGACGGAATCGGCGGCGGGCACGAGCACGGCGCGTCTCGGGCCCGCCCGCGGCGGCCTCGCGCTCCCGGCGCGCACGCTGCACCGCGAGAGCGTGCTCCGCGCGCTTCTGCGCGACGGCGGCGGCGCGCTCGGCCTTGGCCGTCTCGGCGGCGGCGGCGCGCTCGGCCTTCGCGATCTCGACAGCAGCCTCCCGCTCGGCCTTCGCGATCTCCGCCGCGGCGGCGCGCTCGGCCTTGGCCAGCTCGACGGCGGCCTGACGCTCCGCCTTCGCGAGGGCGAGGTCGGCGGCGCGCTGCTCCTTGACGAGGTCGCGATCGCGGGCACTCTCGACCCGCGCGATCTCCAGACGCGCCTTGGCCTCCGCGAGCTCGGTCGCGGCCTTCTGCGCCTGGATCTGCTTCGCGAGCTTCTGCTGCTGGTGGGCGGTGCGGGCGGTGAGCTCGAGGTGGATCTCGCGGGGCGTCTCGGACGTCTCCGCCAGGACGCGCAGCGCCTGCCCGAGGCGCACGGCGT
>VGAV01000260.1 GCA_016870695.1 Actinomycetota bacterium
GCCCTGCTCGGCTGGTCGCTCTCGCACGACCGCGACGTCTTCTCGCTCGAGGAGCTCATCGCCGCCTTCGACATCGCCGACGTCAACCCCAACCCCGCGCGCTTCGACCAGAAGAAGGCGGAGGCGATCAACGGCGACCACATCCGGATGCTGGATGCCGTCGACTTCGCCGCCCGCATCGTGCCCTACCTCGCGGGGGCCGGTCTGATCGCCGAGCAGCCGACGGAGGAGGACCGCGCGATCATCGCCGCGGCCGCGCCGCTGGTGCAGGAACGCGTGCAGCTGCTGGGCGAGGTGCCCGGGATGCTCGGCTTCCTGTTCGTCTCGGACGTCGAGTACGCCGAGGACGCGCTGAGGGGCCTGCCCGCGAACGCCGCCGAGGTGCTGACGGCGTCGGCCGATGCGCTCGAGGGCGTGTCCGAGTTCACCGCCGCGGCCGTGCAGGACGCCCTGTCGCGGGCGCTGGTGGAGGAGCTCGGGCTGAAGCCGCGCGTCGCCTACGGCCCGCCGCGCGTCGCCCTCACCGGCCGTCGCGTGTCGCCGCCGCTCTTCGAGTCGATGGAGCTGCTCGGCAAGGACGAGACGCTCCGCCGCCTGCACGCCCTGGTGGCGCACCTGGGCTGAGCCCTCGGGCGGCCGGGTAGTGCCGCCGCCGAGCGTTCCTCGCAGAACGACGCGAACCTCGCAGCATCCCCCGCGGATTCTGCGAGGTTCGCGCGTTTCTGCGCGTTCCGTGTTGCGGGCGCGGGTGCGCCACGCGCGCATTTGCAGGACCGGTGGGGCGCGTGAGGCGGGAGCGGGCGCGTCTGCAGGACCTGTGTGGCGGACGTAGTCGCGTGGGGCTCGTGGGCTGCGCGAGCCCGGGTTGGTCCTGCATGTTGGTCCCGCAGCCCGGCCCGGGCAGGCGCGACGCGCGCGGGCGGGCACCGGTTTGGTGCTGGCGTCCGTCTCGCGTAAGCTTGATCCTCGGCACGAGTTACGGCTCAGCGCCTTGGGGTATGGTGTAATTGGCAACACGGCGGTTTCTGGTTCCGTTGTTCTTGGTTCGAGTCCAGGTACCCCAGCAGAGAGAAAAGCCCGGTGATCGCGAAGATCCCGGGCTTTCTGCGTTGATGGTCGCGGGGGTCGGCGGCATCCGGAGTCGGCTCGTTCAAAGACGGGCGGAGCACAATGGCGTGATGGGACTTTTCGCCTCACGCCCCGAGGAACCGACCGAGTGGGCAGGTCTGCCCGGCGAGCCGCTGCAGCCGCGGTCCGTCGCCGATCTGCTCCCCGACGAGGGGGATCGGGATGCCACCGCCCCCGACGCTCTCGGACTGCTCGGCGGTGCGACGGTGTCGGTCGGCATCCCCGTGACGCTCGACGACGTCGAGCCGGAGGATGAACCGGACGAGGATTCCGGCGAGTAGCGGGACGGATGCCGCCGACCGGCGCCGCGTCTCCCGGGGGAGCGCGCGTGCGACGGGTAGCATCCGGATCGCGGGGCACCCGACGCCCGCCGGAAGAAGGTCACCGTGAAGCGCTCGCCCGCCGCTGCTGCCGTCCTCCTGGTGGCATCCCTTCTGCTGGCCGCGTGCACCGCGCCCGCCGAGAACGGTGGTCCGATCGTGCAGGGCGGGGCGCCCAACGCGGAGCCCTCGAATTCCGCGGGCGTGATGACCCCCACGATCGTCGCCCCCGACGAGCTGGACGGGACGACCGTCACCGCCGTCGTCGGAGCCGCCGTGGTGCTGACCGTTCCCGAGGGGTCGGAGGGCGAGTGGGCGGGCAGCGAGGACGACCCGACCATCGCGGAGTTCTCCGCCGGCGGGATGTCCGAGGGTGGCAGCTTCCAGCCCAGCTTCATCGCGCGCGGGACGGGGACGACAGGCGCGACGCTCGTCGGACCCGACGGCGGGATCGTGCACTTCACAATCGAGGTCACCGCGCCCTGACCGGGTCGGGCCGTCGGCATCGTCCGGCGGTGCCGCCGCCGCCCGCTGCCGTCGTGCGGAGTTCTGCCGCGACACGCCGGTACCGGCGGGTGAGGCCGCGGCGTGTCGGCTGGAACTCCGCAGGACGGTTCGGGGGTGGATGCCGCACGCAGCGGCATCCACCCGTCTCACTCGATCGCAGTGTCCGGCGGGTCGGCTGCCGTCGTGCGGAGTTCTGCGCCGACACGCCGGCCTCGGCGGGTGGGGCGGCGGCGTGTCGGTTGAGACTCCGCAGGACGGTTCGGGGGTGGATGCCGCACGCAGCGGCATCCACCCCCCTCACTCGCTAGCGGTCTCCTTCGTCTCGCTCCGGCGTCGACCCGCCCGCGCGATAAGGAACAGCACCGAGCCCACGGCGATGTACCCCGCCGCACCGAGCCACACGACGCCGGTCTGCTGCGCGAGCAGGATGAGGCTGGCGATGATGGCGAGCACGGGCACGGCGCGCCAGACGCGGAAGTGCGGGTGGTCCACCTCGTCCTTCTTGAGGACGAGCACGCTGACGTTCGCCGTGAGGAAGACCAGCAGCAGCAACAGCACCGTGGTGGCCGCGAGGGTCGCGACATCGCCGACGAACGACAGCGCCATCGTCACGCCGGAGACGGCGAGGATCGCCACCCACGGGGTGCGGCGGCCGGGCAGCACCTTGCCGAAGGCGCGGGGGAGGAGGCCCGACTCCGCCAGACCGTACGCCACGCGGCTCGCCATCACGAGGAACAGCAGCGCGCCGTTCGCGATGGCGACGAGGGCGATGGCGCCGAACAGCCACGGGGGGAGCGCCACTCCGCTGGCGTCGACGACGTCGAGCAGCGGTCCGGAGGAGGCGGCGAGCTCGGCCGGCGGCAGGACGATGACCGCGCCGATCGCGATGAGCAGGTAGATGACCGCGGCCGTCGCGAGGGCGCCGAAGAGCGCGCGGGGGTAAGTCCGCGAGGGGTTCTTGACCTCTTCGGCCATGTTGGCCGCGGCCTCGAAGCCGAGGAACGAGAAGAACGCGATGACCGAGGCGGCGAACGCGCCCTCCAGCGGTGGCACGTTCGCGGCGAACTCGACCAGTCGCGACGGATCGCCGCCGCCGCCGCCGAACACGATCGCGGCGACGACGATGACGATGACCAGACCCGACACCTCGATGACCGAGGCCACGAGGTTGGCGCCGAGCGACTCGCGCACGCCACGCAGGTTGATCAGCGTCAGGACGGCGATGAACACCAGCGCGGTGGGGATCGGCGGCAGGTCCACGAGAGCCGCCAGGTAGTCGCCCGCGAAGGCGTTGGCGAGGGATGCCGCACTCGTGATGCCCGCGGCCATCATGAGGAAGCCCACGAGGAACGACAGGTACGGGATGCCGAACGCCCGCTCGACGTACCGGGCCGCGCCGCCGGCGTGGGGGTACTTGGTGATCAGCTCGGCGTAGGTCCCGGCGGTCAGGAGCGCCACGACGAGAGCGATGAGGAGCGGGAGCCAGATGACCCCGCCGACGTCGGTCGCCATGCTCCCGACGAGGGTGTAGATCCCGGCTCCGAGCGTGTCGCCCACGATGAAGGCGAACAGCAGGGGGCCGGTGACGACGCGTTTGAGCTTGTGGGTCCCGGGGGGAGGGGCCGCGGTGATGTCCGAGGGCATCCGGACATCACACCCTGTGGATGCCGCCCGCGCAAGCCGCTGGCGGCAACTCAGAACTCCAGGTGCCCCTCGAAGACGATGGTCGAGCGGCCGTCGTCGCCGGACCACACCCGCGCACGCACGCCGTAGACGTCGGCGATGAGCTCGGGGGTGAGGACCTCGCCCGGCGCTCCCGCCGCGACGACCCGTCCGGCCCGCAGCACCAGCAGACTGTCGCAGAACGTCGCCGCCAGGTTGAGGTCGTGCAGGGCGACGACGCTCGTGAGCGGCAGCGCGGCGACGAGCGACAGGATCTCCAACTGATGGCGGATGTCGAGGTGGTTCGTCGGCTCGTCCAGCAGCAGCTCTCGCGGATCCTGCGCGAGCGCGCGGGCGATCTGCGCGCGCTGCCGCTCCCCGCCCGAGAGCGTGTGCCACGAGCGATCCGCCTTGTCCCGCAGCCCGACGCGGGCGAGGGCGTCGTCCACCGCGGTGTCGTCGCCGGCGCTCGACCCGCCCCAGAGGGGACGGTGGGGTGTGCGGCCGAGGCGCACCACGTCCCGGACGACGATGTCGTCCTCGGTGTCGGCGTGCTGGGTGACGACCGCGACGGCCCGGGCGATCTCTCGGCGGCGCAGGGTCGGCAGCGCCTCGCCGTCGAGCAGGACCTCGCCGGAGTCCGGGCGGGCGGCGCCCTGCAGCAGGCGGAGGAGCGAGGACTTGCCGGACCCGTTGGGCCCGAGCAGCCCGACGGTGGATCCGGGCTCGGGGTGCAGGGACACCCCGTCGACGACGAGCGCGCCGCCTCGGGTC
>VGAV01000261.1 GCA_016870695.1 Actinomycetota bacterium
CGACCGCAAGACCGGTCACGTGGGCATCTTCACGCCCGTGACCGACGACGAGGGCGCCGTCATCGGCGAGGAGGAGCAGGCTCCGGACGACTTCGGCCGTATCGCCGCGTTCGCCGCCAAGCAGGTCATCAGCCAGCGTCTGCGCGACATTGCGGACGACGCGGTGCTGGGGGGGTTCCGCGGCAAGGAGGGCGACATTGTCGCCGGTGTCGTGCAGCAGGGCCCGAACCCGCGCATGGTGCACGTGGACCTCGGCACGGTCGAGGCGATCCTGCCCCCGGAGGAACAGGTGCCCGGCGAGACCTACCCGCACGGCTCCCGTCTGCGCGTCTACGTGACGAGCGTCGCCAAGGGCAACAAGGGCCCGCAGATCACGGTCTCGCGCACGCACCCGGGTCTGGTCCGCAAGCTGTTCGCGCTCGAGGTCCCCGAGATCGCCGCGGGCCTGGTCGAGATCGTCTCGCTGGCGCGCGAGGCCGGCCACCGGTCGAAGATCGCCGTCAAGGCTAACGACCCGACCGTGAACGCCAAGGGCGCCTGCATCGGCGAGCTCGGACGACGCGTGCGCGCGGTCACCGAGGAGCTCGCCGGCGAGAAGATCGACATCATCGACTACGACGCCGAGCTGCCCCGCTTCGTCGCCAACGCCCTGTCGCCGGCCAAGGTCACGTCCTCGTTCGTCCTGGACGCCTCGACGAAGGCGGTCCGCGCCCTCGTGCCCGACTACCAGCTGTCGCTCGCCATCGGCAAGGAGGGCCAGAACGCGCGTCTGGCCGCCAAGCTCACCGGCGCCAAGATCGACATCCAGCCCGACAGCATCCTCGAAGACAACTGAGGAGCCGATCGTCCCCGCGATCGCGAGGTGTAGGATGGAACCCGTACGAACGTGCGTCGGATGCCGCGCACGCGCCCCCCGATCCTCGCTGCTGCGAGTGGTCGCGGAAGGACCGGTCCTCGTCAGAGACGAGCGGGCGGTCCTCCCGGGCAGGGGAGCGTGGGTGCACGAGACGGATGCGTGCGTGAGCAAAGCGCTCACGCGCCGCGCTTTCGTACGAGCATTGCGTGTGTCAGGCCCGCTTGACACGCAGACCTTCGAATCAACCCTCCAGCGAAACGGCTGAACGGCTATGGACACGAAGTGAACGGCTCGAAATGAGACCCGTCCGCAACTAACGGTCTGCCCTGTCCGGGGTAGGCCCTCAGACAGGAGAATTGTGGCAAAACCACGCGTGCACGAGATCGCTTCCGAGCTCGGCGTCGACAGCAAGGTCGCGCTTGCGAAGCTGAAGGAGCTCGGCGAGTTCGTCAAGAGCCCTTCGTCCACCATCGAGCCCCCCGTGGCTCGTAAGCTCCGCGCCGCGCTCGCGGCCGAGAGCTCCGGCTCCTCGGACGCCAAGCCCGCCGCCCCGGCGGTGCGCCCCGGCGTCCGCCCCGGTCCGGTCCGCCCCGCGGCGACCCCGGGCAGCCGTCCGACCCCCGGCCCCGCGAAGCCGGCGGCTCCCGCCGCTCCGGCTGCGGCGCCCGCGGCATCCGCCCCCTCGACCCCGGCTCCGGCCGCGCCCGCCGCTCCGGCTGCGGCCGCGCCCTCGGCTCCGGCCGCCCCGTCGACCCCCTCGGCTCCGGCCCCCAAGGGTCCGAACCCGGGTTCGGCGGCCCCCAAGCCCGGTCCCGCCGGCGCCACGCCGCAGCCCCCGCGTCCCGGTGGCGCGCGCCCGGGCAACAACCCCTTCGCGTCCGCGCAAGGCATGGGCCAGCGCCCCTCCGGACCGCGTCCGGGCAACAACCCCTTCGCCTCGGCGCAGGGCATGGGCCAGCGTCCCACCCCCGGGAACATCCCGCGTCCCCAGGCCCCGCGTCCCGGCGCCCCTCGTCCCGGAGCCCCGCGCCCCGGCGGTGCGGGTCGTCCCGGCGGCGGCGGTCGTCCCGGCGCTCCGTTCCAGCAGCGTCCCGGCGGTCCCGGTCGTCCCGGCGGTGCCGGCGGCGGCTTCCAGCGCCCCGGTGGCGGCGCCCCGGCGGGCGGCGGTTTCGCCGGTCGTCCCGGTGGCGGCGGCGGCCGTGGCCGTGGTCCCGGCGGTGGTACCGCGGGTGCCTTCGGCAAGGGCGGCGGCAAGTCCAAGCAGCGCAAGTCGCGTCGGGCGAAGCGGCAGGAGTTCGAGATGCGGTCGGCGCCGGTCGTCGGCGGCGTCAACGTCTCGAAGGGCAACGGCGAGATCATCCGTCTGCGCCGCGGCGCCTCCATCGCCGACTTCGCGGACAAGCTCGAGGCGCTGCGCGGCTACACCGTGCAGCCCGGCACGCTCGTGACCATCCTGTTCAACCTGGGTGAGATGGCGACCGCGACCGAGTCGCTCGACGAGGCCACCTTCGAGGTGCTCGGCGCGGAGCTCGGCTACAAGATCCAGATGGTCTCGCCCGAGGACGAGGACAAGGAGCTCCTCGAGGGCTTCGGTCTCGACCTCGACGCCGAGCTCGAGGCCGAGAGCGAGGACGATCTCGAGATCCGTCCTCCCGTGGTCACCGTCATGGGCCACGTCGACCACGGTAAGACGCGACTGCTCGACGCCATCCGCCAGACCAACGTGGTCGCGGGCGAGGCCGGCGGCATCACGCAGCACATCGGTGCGTACCAGATCTGGACCGAGCACGAGGGCATCGAGCGCGCGATCACCTTCATCGACACCCCGGGTCACGAGGCGTTCACCGCCATGCGTGCCCGTGGTGCGCAGGTGACCGACATCGCGATCCTCGTGGTCGCGGCCGACGACGGCATCATGCCCCAGACGGTCGAGGCGCTGAACCACGCCCAGGCGGCGAACGTGCCGATCGTGGTCGCGGTCAACAAGGTCGACAAGCCCGACGCCAACCCGGCCAAGGTGCGCCAGCAGCTCACCGAGTACGGTCTGGTCGCCGAGGAGTACGGCGGCGACGTCATGTTCGTCGACGTCTCGGCCCGACAGAATCTCAACATCCAGGCCCTCCTGGATGCGGTCCTGCTCACCGCCGACGCGGGTCTCGACCTGACGGCCAACCCGAACAAGGCGGCCCGCGGTGTCGCGATCGAGGCGAAGCTCGATAAGGGTCGCGGTTCGGTCGCCACGGTGCTCATCCAGTCCGGAACCCTCCGCGTCGGCGACGCGATCGTCGCCGGAACGGCCTACGGCCGCGTCCGCGCGATGATGGACGAGAACGGCGAAGCGGTCGAAGAGGCCTACCCGTCGCGTCCGGTCCAGGTGCAGGGTCTGAACTCGGTCCCCCGCGCCGGTGACGTGTTCATCGTCACCGAGGAGGACCGCACCGCCCGCCAGATCGCCGAGAAGCGCGAAGCCGCCGAGCGCAACGCCCAGCTGGCCAAGGCCCGCAAGCGCATCTCGCTCGAGGACTTCACCCGTGCTCTCGAAGAGGGCAAGGTCGAGTCGCTCAACCTCATCATCAAGGGTGACGTGTCGGGTGCCGTCGAGGCGCTCGAGGAGTCGCTGCTCAAGATCGAGGTCGACGACAGCGTCCAGCTGCGCATCATCCACCGCGGTGTGGGTGCGATCACCGAGTCGGACATCAACCTGGCCACGATCGACAACGCGATCGTGATCGGCTTCAACGTCCGTCCCGACACGAAGGCCCGTGAGCGCGCCGCCCGCGAGGGTGTCGACGTCCGGTTCTACTCGGTCATCTACAACGCGATCGACGATGTCGAGCAGTCGCTCAAGGGCCTGCTCAAGCCGGAGTTCGAAGAGGTGCAGTCGGGTGTCGCCGAGATCCGCGAGGTGTTCCGCTCCTCGAAGTTCGGCAACATCGCCGGTGTCATCGTGCGGTCGGGAACGATCACGCGCAACGCCAAGGCCCGCGTCATCCGCGACGGTGTCGTGCTGGCCGACGGCCTGGCCATCGAGTCGCTGCGCCGCTTCAAGGACGACGTCACCGAGGTCCGCACGGACTTCGAGTGCGGTATCGGCCTGGGCAAGTACAACGACATCCAGATCGGTGACGAGATCGAGACCACGGAGATGGTCGAGAAGCCGCGAAGCTGATCGCATCGAGCGGGGGTCGCGTCTACGGACGCGGCCCCCGTTCGGGCTTCCGCAGAGAAGAAGGAGAAGGACGTGGCAGGGGAACGACAGGCCCGCGTGGCCGACCGCATCCGTGTGGTGCTGGCTGAGCGTCTCGAGAAGGGGCTGCGCGACCCGCGGCTCGGATTCGTGACCATCACCGACGTGCGGGTCACGGGTGACCTTCAGCGCGCCTCGGTGTTCTACACCGTCATGGGCGACGAGGCGCACCGCGCCGACACGGCCGCCGCGCTGAAGTCGGCGACCGGCATGCTGCGCAGCGAGGTCGGCAAGCACCTCAACACGCGCCTC
>VGAV01000262.1 GCA_016870695.1 Actinomycetota bacterium
CTGCTCGGTGCGGCGCTTGAGGATCATCGTGTAGATGACCACGTAGAAGAAGATCGCTCCGGCGGACAGCGCGGCGGCCAGCGGGTTGGTGAACGTCCACAGCCACAACGTGGAGACCACCGCGAGGGTCCAGGCGAAGATGAGCGCGTTGCGAGGGGTGACCTCGCCCGTCACGAGCGGACGGTTCTCGGTGCGCTGCATGTGCGCGTCGATGTCGCGGTCGAGGTACATGTTGAACGCGGCGGCCGAGCCGGCGCTGAGCGAGCCGCCGACGACCGTGGCGAGGATCAGCCAGAGGTCGGGCAGGCCGCCCTGGGCCAGGATCATGACCGGGACCGTCGTGACCAGCAGCAGCTCGAGGACGCGCGGCTTCGTCAGCGCGACGTAGGCGCGAAGGGTGCGTCCGACGGAGCGGCGATCGGTCGTCGCAGTCGCGTGCGACGTCGTCGAGATGTCCATCGTCCCCCGGGGTAGCGCGAGCAAATCCCTCCGATTCTATGCCATCGCCTCACCCGGCCCGGCCCGCTGCACCGACGTCGAGATACCGCCGACCCCGTCGCGCGACGGTCGCGGGGCTCCGCGCGCGCCCGGACGGCAGCCCGGTGCGCACGAGACGGCCCCGACTTCGCGTTACCGCTCACATCCCCGGCGGCACCACATCCTCCGCGACCTGTCCACCCCCCGTCACACGCGTGAAGCGCCCCCACCGATCTCGCTATGCTGGCCCTGAACGCGCGCCCTGCGCCGACCCCCTCCCCTCCCACCCCGACGGTGACGAGCGTGGGATTCGGACTCCTCCGGGCGCTGGCATCGAGAAAGGCGACCGTGTTGTCGGACTTCGAATGGGATGAGATCGATCGGCGCGCGGTGGACACTGCGCGCGTACTGGCCGCCGACGCGGTCGAGAAGGTGGGCAACGGCCACCCGGGGACCGCGATGTCCCTCGCGCCGGCCGCGTACCTGCTCTACCAGCGGGTGCTGCGCCACGACCCGGCCGACACCCACTGGCCCGGACGCGACCGCTTCATCCTCTCCGCCGGGCACTCGTCCCTCACGCAGTACGTGCAGCTCTACCTCGGCGGCTTCGGCCTCGAGCTGAAGGACCTCGAGGCGCTGCGCACGTGGGGATCCCTCACCCCCGGCCACCCCGAGTTCGGCCACACCGACGGCGTCGAGATCACGACCGGTCCGCTGGGCCAGGGCCTGGCCTCCTCCGTCGGCTTCGCCTACGCCGCCCGCTACGAGCGCGGCCTCTTCGACCCGGAGACCCCGGCGGGCGAGAGCCCCTTCGACCACTACGTCTACGTGATCGCCGGCGACGGCGACCTCCAGGAGGGCGTGACCTCCGAGGCGTCCTCTCTCGCCGGCCACCAGGAGCTCGGCAACCTCATCGCCATCTACGACTCCAACCAGATCTCGATCGAGGACGACACGAACGTCGCCTTCACCGAGGACGTCCAAAAGCGCTACGAGGCCTACGGCTGGCACGTGCAGACGGTCGACTGGAAGAAGACCGGCGAGTACGTCGAGGACGTCGCCGAGCTGCACCGCGCGATCGAGGCCGCCCAGGGCGAGACGAGCAAGCCCTCGCTCATCATCCTGAAGACGATCATCGGCTACCCCTCGCCCGGCAAGCAGAACACCGGCAAGATCCACGGCTCCGCCCTGGGCGCCGACGAGCTGCGCGCCACCAAGGAGGTGCTCGGCTTCGACCCCGAGAAGAGCTTCGACGTCGCCGAGGACGTGCTCTCGCACACCCGCGGGCTCGTCGAGCGCGGCGAGGCCGCGAAGGCCGCCTGGCAGGAGAAGTTCGACGCCTGGGCCGCCGCGCACCCGGAGCGCAAGCAGCTGTGGGACCGCATCCAGGCCCGCGAGCTCCCCGCCGACATCGCCGACGCGCTCCCCGCCTTCGAGGCCGGCAAGGACGTCTCGACCCGCGCCGCCTCGGGCACCGTCATCAACGCGCTGGCCGCGGAGCTCCCCGAGCTGTGGGGCGGATCGGCCGACCTGGCCGAGTCCAACCTGACGACGATCAAGGATGCCAAGTCCTTCATCCCCGCCGAGTGGTCGACCCACGAATGGTCGGGCGACCCCTACGGCCGCGTGCTCCACTTCGGCATCCGCGAGCACGCCATGGGCGCGATCCTCAACGGCATCGTCCTGCACGGACCGACCCGCCCCTTCGGCGGCACCTTCCTCATCTTCAGCGACTACATGCGCCCGCCGGTGCGTCTGGCCGCCCTGATGGACATCCCGACGATCTTCGTCTGGACGCACGACTCCGTCGCCCTCGGCGAGGACGGTCCCACGCACCAGCCGATCGAGCAGCTCGCGACCCTGCGCGCCATCCCGAACTTCGCCGTCGTCCGTCCCGCGGACGCGAACGAGACCTCGGTGGTCTGGCTCGAGATGCTGCGCCGCACCGCCGGCCCGGCCGGTATCGCGCTCACCCGCCAGAACATCCCCGTGTTCGCACGTGGTGACGGCGAGGCGTCCGGGGACGAGTTCGCCTCCGCCGCGGGCGCCGCGAAGGGCGCGTACGTGCTGGCCGAGGCCGCGAACGGCGAGCCCGACGTCATCCTCATCGCCACCGGCTCCGAGGTGCAGCTGGCCGTCGAGGCCCGCGAGACCCTCGCCGGCGAGGGCGTGCACGCCCGCGTCGTGTCGGCCCCGTCGCTGGAGTGGTTCGCCGAGCAGGACGAGGCGTACCGCGAGTCGGTGCTGCCCGCTGCGGTGAAGGCGCGCGTGTCGGTCGAGGCCGGTTCGGCGCTCAGCTGGCAGCGCATCGTCGGCGATGCCGGCCGCTCCGTGTCCATCGAGCACTTCGGCGCCTCCGCCGACTACAAGACCCTGTTCCAGAAGTTCGGCATCACGGCCGAGGCCGTCGTCGAGGCTGCGCGCGACTCGATCGCGGCGGCGAAGTAATCCCGAGGAGAACCACGTCATGAGCACTCCCACCCAGCAGCTCTCCGCCGAGGGCGTGAGCATCTGGCTCGACGACCTGTCGCGCCAGCGCATCCAGTCCGGCAACCTCGCCGAGCTCATCGAGCAGCGCGACGTCACCGGTGTGACGACCAACCCGACGATCTTCGCCGGCGCGCTCTCGAAGGGCGAGGCCTACGAGGGCCAGGTCCGCGAGCTCGCCGCGCAGAACGCCGAGGTCGACGAGGCGATCTTCTCGATCACGACCGACGACGTCCGCGACGCGTGCGACATCTTCCTGCCCGTCTTCGACAAGACCGACGGCGTCGACGGCCGCGTCTCGATCGAGGTCTCCCCCGACCTCGCGCACGACACCGAGGGCACCGTCGCGCAGGCGAAGGACCTCGCCGCGCGCGTCGACCGCAAGAACGTCCTCATCAAGATCCCGGCGACGAAGGCCGGGCTGCCCGCGATCACCGAGGTCATCGGCGCCGGCATCTCGGTGAACGTGACGCTCATCTTCAGCCTCGAGCGCTACGCCGAGGTCATCGACGCCTACCTCGCGGGCGTCGAGAAGGCCCGTGACGCCGGTCACGACATCTCCACCCTGCAGTCGGTGGCGTCCTTCTTCGTGTCCCGCGTGGACACCGAGGTCGACAAGCGCCTCGCGGCGCTCGACTCCGAGGAGGCCGCCGCGCTCAAGGGCAAGGCCGGCATCGCCAACGCCCGCCTGGCGTACGAGCTCTACGAGCAGAAGTTCGCCGAGGACCGCGCGAAGGAGCTGCTCGCCGCCGGTGCGACGGTGCAGCGTCCGCTGTGGGCCTCCACCGGCGTCAAGGACCCGGCGCTGCCCGACACCCTGTACGTCACCGAGCTCGTCGCGCCCGGCACCGTCAACACGATGCCGGAGAAGACCCTCGAGGCGACCTTCGACCACGCCGAGGTCGCGGGTGACACCATCACGGGCAACTACGCCGACGCGCACGAGGTGTTCGACCGCCTCGCCGCCGTCGGCGTCGACTTCGCCGACGTCACCCAGACGCTCGAGGACGAGGGCGTGGAGAAGTTCATCGCCTCGTGGCACGAGCTGCAGGACACCGTGAAGACCGCTCTGAACGCCGGAAGCGCACAGGCGGCGCAGTGAGCTTCGCCGTCAAGGTCACCGGCCACGTCAAGTCGGTCGTCGACGAGGAGTTGCCGGTCCTGACGGGCTCGCTCATCGCCTCCGGCATCACCGCGGGCGACGCCACGCTGTGGGGTCCCGCGGCCGAGGAGGAGGCGTCCCGCCGCCTGGGGTGGGTGCAAGCGGTCTCCGTCTCGCGCCCCCTCGTCGCGGAGATCACCGCCCTGCGCGACGAGCTCGTCGCGCAGGGCGTGACCCGGGTCGTGCTCGCGGGCATGGGCGGCTCGTCGCTCGCGCCCGAGGTCATC